>CALITV010000265.1 GCA_938048925.1 uncultured bacterium
ACGACCCCGTAGAGTCCGCCCGCGAGTTCGGCCCCCTCCCACGCCTCGACGCTTATCGCATGCCCCTGCCGGTGCAGTTCGGTATAGGCCGCTATCATGTCGGCAGTGATCCATGTACCCTCTTGCCCGCGCCGTGGCACCGAAGCACATCCTTTGATGACCGCCGGGAAGGCGCGATTGATGGTAATCGTAAACCGCCGCCGTCGCCGCTCTTTGGCAAGCGACCGAGAAATCTTGAGCCGATCGGGGAAGAGAACGAACCGAGGGTCGGGACACCACCACAAAATGGGATAGCCGTCGGTGTACCACGGATAAATGCCGTGCCGGTAGGCCGCAAGCAGTCGTTCCGGCTTGAGATCACCGCCTATCGCGAGAAGCCCGTCGCTCTCGGCGAGCCGCGGATCAGGAAAAGTGAGTAGGTCACAAAAGAGACGATACACCATGAGATTCCGGCTATGACACCATTTCTATCGAAAATGTGCCTGCTTTTACCACCGCGCGAGCCGTGCCGCCGTTTTTGAGTTTGCCGAAGAGCACCTCGTCAACAAACACATCCTTTACCTTTTCCTGAATGAGCCGTCCCACCTCGCGGGCGCCGAACTCCTTCGAATAGCCCTGTTCGGCGAGGTAACGGAGCGCCGCCGGTGTAACCGTAAAGGAAATGTTCTTGTTCTTCAGGTGTGCGGCGAACTCGTCGATCTGTTTGCGCACGATGTCGGTCACGATAGCGAGATCGAGGCGGTTGAATTTCACGATACGATCGAGCCGGTTGCGAAACTCCGGCGCAAAGATACGCTCCACCGCGCGGTCGAGTTCACCTGCGTCCACAATACGCTCGCCGAAACCGGGAACCGCCTTGCCGATCTCGCGGGCACCGGCGTTCGAGGTCATGATAAGAATGATATTTCGGAAATCGGCCTTGCGTCCTGCATTGTCGGTAAGCGTCGCGTAGTCCATGATCTGGAGAAGCGTGTTGTAGATGTCGGCATGCGCCTTCTCTATCTCGTCGAGCAACAGCACGGCGTGCGGCGTTTTACGGATCGCCTCGGTGAGCAAGCCCCCTTCTTCATAGCCCACATAGCCGGGGGGCGCACCGATGAGACGGCTCACCGCATGCTTTTCCTGATACTCCGACATATCGAACCGATGTAGCGCAACCCCCAGTTTGAGCGCCAACTGTTTGGCAAGTTCGGTCTTTCCGACACCGGTCGGACCGACGAAAAGGAACGAAGCAACCGGCCGTTCGGGGCGGCCGAATCCGGCGCGCGAGCGTTTGATCGCCTCGACGACGGCGCGCACCGCCGCATCCTGTCCGAAGATCTCCCGTTTGAGCGCATCCTCCAGTCCGCGCAGTTTCTCCCCTTCGCCAGCGCTCACCGTCTGCTCCGGAATGCGGGCGACGAGCGACACCACCCGTTCGATGTCGGCGGTATCTATGAGGTCTTTCTTCTCCCCGGAAATACGCACGAAAGCGCCTGCCTCATCAATGATATCTATCGCCTTATCGGGAAGAAAACGCTCGGTCACGAAGCGAGACGACAATTCGGCCGCGGCTCTGAGCGCCGCATCGCTGTAACGAACCGCATGATGGTGTTCATAGCGCTCCCGAATGCCCTGCAGGACGGCGATTGTTTCCTCGACGGTCATTTCGGGGAGGTCTATCTTCTGGAAACGCCGCGTGAGCGCCCGATCTTTCTCGAAGTATTTGCGGTATTCCTCGTAAGTCGTCGAGCCAATGCACTTGAGTCGGCCACCGGCAAGAACCGGCTTGAGGATGTTCGAAGCGTCCATCGCGCCGCCCTGCACCGCGCCGGCACCGACAATGGTGTGAATTTCGTCTATCACTACGACGACCTTCTCACGCTGGAGGAGAAGATTGAGAACCTTCTTCATCCGCTCTTCGAAGTCGCCGCGGTACTTGGTCCCCGCGATGAGCGACCCCATGTCGAGACGGAAGACGCTGTGGTTCCTAAGCGGCTCCGGCACCGTACCGGCAGCGATGCGCTGGGCGAGCCCTTCGGCGAGTGCGCTCTTGCCGACCCCCGGTTCCCCGACGATGATTGGGTTGTTCTTTGTCTTGCGGCAGAGCACTTGCATGAGCCGTGTGAGCACCTCCTCGCGACCGATGAGCGGCTCGAGTTTTCCTTCGGCGGCAAGCGTCGTAAGATCGACAGCGTAATTTTCGAGAGCAAACTGTTTTCTTTCTTCCTTCTCTTTCCGGCGCGCCTCTCCCCGCTCCCGTCGCTCATTCTTCGTCGCCTCCTCTCGCAGATCGGGCAGTTCATGCGAGATGAATTTCATGAGATCATACTGTTCGATCCCTTGTTCGAGGAGAAGAGAAACCGCATGAGACTCCTCGCAATCGTAGAGTGATACGACGAGATCGGTGATACCGACCTGTCGCTTTCCCGCCGAAGCGGCCCGCTTGCTCGCCGCCTCGATGAGTTGCTGGAACCCATAGGACTGCATGAGTTCACCCTTCACCGTCCGTGGCACCATGTTCTCGAGGTATGCCTTGAGGTCGGCCTTCAGCCGCTCCACATCGCCGCCGACCCCTTCGAATATTTCGAGCCCCTCCGGGGAGAAAAGGAGCGAGTAGAGCACATGTTCCGGCGTCACGAACTCGTGCTGACTCTGTTTCGCCTCGTAGAAGGCGCCGAGAATCACGCTGTTGAGATGGCGGTCTATCTTGAGATCCATAGTTTCCTCCCTAGGTTTTTTCGACGGTGCACCGGAGCGGATAGCGGCGCTCCTCTGCAGCGCGATGCACCTGCATCATCTTCGACATGGCGATATCATACGAATAGACACCAACCGTTGCCGCTCCCGTACGGTGTATCTTCAGCATCAGGTGCGTCGCCTCGGCGGCAGGTTTGTTGAAAAAACGAACGAGGATTTCCACCACGAAATCCATCGGCGTAAAGTCATCGTTGTGCATGACTACACGGTAAAGTTCGGGATGCTTGGGTGCCGTCTTTTTCCGCGTAGCGACTCCGCTACTTCTGCGCCGTTCGGGTGCCATGGATTACCTCACACCTCCCCCGTCACCCTCCGCTCTTACTGCGATCGCCAGTTCGTCGAGTTGCTTCTGCGAAACCGCCGAGGGGCTGCCGGTCATCAGGCAGGTTGCGCTCGTGGTCTTGGGAAACGCGATGACCGAGCGGATGTTGTCTATCCCGAGGAGGAGCATCACGAGCCGGTCGAATCCGAAGGCGATCCCGCCGTGCGGCGGAGCGCCGAACTCGAGGGCATCAAGGATGAAACCGAACTTTTCTCGCGCCTCTTCCGGAGAAATGCCGAGAAGCGCGAAAGCCTCGGCCTGCTTGCCCGTATGATGGATACGAATCGAACCTCCTCCTACCTCGTAGCCGTTGATCACCATATCATAGGCACGGCTGGAGGCCTTGGCCAAATCACCTTTCTGCGCCGTCTCCATATCGAAATCGGTGAAAGGATGGTGTGTCGCGACCCACTTTCCCTCTTCCGCGCTGTATTCGAACGCGGGAAAATCGGTCACCCAGAGGAAGGCGAACGAATCGCGGTCATAGAGGGAAAACTCGGCGGCAAGACGCCGGCGCAGGTTTCCGAGCGCCGTCCGGGCGACGCCGGTTTCGTCGGCAACGATAAAGAGGGTTGCTCCATCGGGGATGAGCGCCCCCACGCGTTCCTGTTCCGCCGGGGAGAAGAATTTGATCAGCGGGCTGTCGAGCGCGTCGTTTTCTCTCTTTACCCACGCGAGACCCTTGGCCCCGTCGCCTTGAACATCCTTTTCCATTGCCTTGAGGCGGTTTTTGGAAAGTTCGCCGTTCTTTCCCTGAAGAAGAATACCGATAACGCTCTTCGTCTCGTCTTCGGCCGCCGAGCGAAAGGCGTTGAACCCCGACGAGATGAATGTCTCGCGCAGATCCATGAATTCGAGACCGTAACGGATATCAGGCTTGTCGGTTCCATACCGCTTCATCGCCTCACGATAAGACATGCGGGGAAACGGACGCATCACCTCGATACCGCGCGCCTCTTTGAAGATATGGGCGATGAGCCCTTC
>CALITV010000266.1 GCA_938048925.1 uncultured bacterium
GCTCAGGCGCGCATCGAACATCACCACCTCCCCTCCTGTTGGGCTGACGAGAACGACATGGAACAGGTGTTCGGCAACCTCATCGAGAACGCTCTCAAATACCGCGACCATTCCCGCCCTCTCGTTATCACCATCGAAGGAACAGAAGCAGAGGAAGAGGAAGAAGTGGTCTTTTGTGTCACCGATACCGCCCGCGGCATCGCTTCTCGAGATCTCCCTCACATCTGGAAATCCTTTCTGCGAGTCGCCACGGAGGATGATTCACGGGGAGATGGGCTGGGTCTCGCCATCGTGAAGCGCCTCGTTGAGCGCAACCATGGCAGGGTGTGGGCCGAAAGCGTGGAAGGACAAGGGAGCAGATTCTTCTTCGCCCTGCCCGCTACACCCCCGGAGAGGAGGCATAATGATGAGTAACAACAAGCGGTCGCCCAATCGTTGGTTCACCATCGGCGTCACCGCACTTATCATTTTCGGCATTCTCGTAAGCGCCGTCATTCTTTACCGACAGGACCGCGCTCTTCGGAGTGAAATTCTCCGGCACGCGGCACTCGCGGCTACCTTCGTTGATCCCCGCGAGATGGTCGCGCTCTCGTTCAGCGACGCCGATCGCACCGATACTACATTCATAATGATAGAAGAGCATCTCCGCATTTTCGGCTCGTCGCTTGCCGCCTACTGGAAACTGGGAGAGCGCTATGTGGGCATCTATACCATGCGCCGTCTTCCCGACGGCACGATCCTGTTCGGCCCCGAGAATATCCCCCCCGACGATCCACGCGCCTCGCCACCCGGCACGGTCTATGAAAAACCGCCCGCTGCGCTCCGCAGCGTGTTCGCCGAACACACGCCGCAGGTGACCGGTCCCTACACCGACGAATACGGAACCTATGTGAGCGCCTTCGTCCCCCTTCTCGATCCGCAGACGAACACCCTCACCGCCGTGCTCGGCATGGATATCGAAACGCCCGACTGGTATCTCGAGATCGGGCGGCGCAGTTTGTTGCCGTTGCTCCTCGTATTCTCGCTCATCATCATTGCCATTTCGTGGCATCTTCGCGCCGTATCGGTGCGCCGCTTGCGGGAACGGGAGGAGGAATACCGTCTCCTCACCGAGAACGCGGTCTCGGGGGTCGCGGTGAACGAGATGCTCTTCGACGAGCAAAAGCGGCCGGTAGATTATCGTTTTCTCTATGTCAATCCAGCGTTCACCAAACACACCGGCCTTTCGCGCGACCAAGTCCTCGGACGGCGAGTCACCGAGGTGCTTCCCGGAATCGAAAAAAACTCGTTCATCGAGCGCTACGGAAAGGTCGTACTCTCGGGAGAACCGACGAGTTTCGATGACTTCGCGGCACCGCTCGGACGCCACTATTTCGTGAACGCCTACCGCATCGGAAAAGACCGATTTGCCGCCGTCTTCCTCGACATCTCGGATCGTAAGCAGGCCGAACGGGAACGGGAGGAGGCTCACCAGCGCCTTGCGCAGTTGGTCGAGAGGCTCGAGCAGAAGCAAACACAGGCAGCCCTCCTGACGGAACTGCGGCAATTCCTGCAGGTATGCGCATCACTACCGGAGGCGGGCCCCATCATCGAGAAAACCATGCGCCGCCTTTTTCCCCGCTCGAACGGGGCGCTCTACCTTTTGAGCGCCTCTCGCTCCGATCTGGCGCCTATCTCGCGCTGGGGACGACACGAGGCGGATACTGGGGCGGGCCCCATCCTGCCCGATGAATGCTGGGGGCTCCGTCGGGGACATGCCTATCGGGTGAAGGATCCCTCCCGCGAAGTGGTCTGTAGGCATCTCTGTGGAACGATGGGCTCCTATCTCTGTTTTCCCATCGTCGCGCACGGCGAGGTCATCGGACTGCTCCACCTCTGCGAATCCTCTTCCGCACATGAAGATTTGTTCCTCGATCAGCATGCTGAAATCATTTTTGAAATAGGAGAACTCATCAGCCTCGCCGTCGCCAACATCAAATTGAGAGAAACGCTCACCTACCAATCCATCAAGGATCCGCTTACCGGACTTTTCAACCGCCGCTACCTCGAAGAAACCTTCGTCCGCGAACTTTCGCGCGCCCGGCGGAACAAGTACCCCATCGGCGTCATCATGTGCGACATAGACCACTTCAAACAGTTCAACGACCTCTACGGACATGCCGCCGGAGATACCGTTCTCGCCGAGATAGGACGATTCCTCTCCAAAAACCTCCGCACCGCCGATATCGTCTGCCGCTACGGCGGCGAGGAATTCGCGCTCATCCTCCCCGAAGCATCGCTCGAACACACCCGGATGCGCGCCGAGGATTTGTGCCGCAAAGCACACGACCTTCGCCTTTCGTTCGAAAATCGGTTGCTGGGCCCCATCACCCTCTCGTTCGGCGTCGCCGGCTACCCGCATCACGGCGAATCGCTCGAGATCGTTCTCCGGGCCGCCGATGCGGCGCTCTACCGCGCCAAACAGCAGGGCCGCAATCAAGTCGTCGTCACCGATATCCCTGCAGAAGAAAATGTCCCTTGCGAAGAAAAAACCTCTCACTAAAAAGGAGACTCCCGTGAACGATTCGAAAAAGAAAAGGGGTTCCACGAACATCTCTTCTCACCGTGATCTTGTCATCCTCCTTGCCGAAGACGATGACGGCCATGCCGAACTGACCCTCACGGCGCTCCGTGACGCCGGCGTGCCCAACGAGGTTGTTCGGTTCCGTGACGGTACCGAAGTTATCTCCTTTTTCATGGAAAAAGGGAAAGACGCGCGTGCTCTTCAGGGGACACCCTATCTTCTCCTCCTCGACCTTCACATGCCTCAGATGGACGGTTTCGCCGTCCTCTCACATCTCAAGAAAGACGCCGTGTTCCGTAAAATCCCCGTCATCACGCTCACCACCACTGACGACCCCGCCGTAATAGAGCGGTGCTATACGCTGGGGTGCAACAACTATGTCACCAAGCCGGTCAAGTGCGGCGAACTTTCCGAGAAAATGAAAAAATTGGGACTGTTCCTTACCATTGTCGAAGTACCGAATTTGTAGCAGGTGTTTCATGAACGGCGATCTTCTCCCGCAAGTTCCCCCCCACATCCTCATCGTCGAAGACGATAGAGGAACGGCCCAACTTCTCGCCTCATCCCTGAAAAACCGGGGATGGAAAACCACGCTTGTGTTCACCGGCGCCGAGGCGATCGCGGCGATCCGACGGCGCGAAAGCGATTTTATGGTGCTCGACCTGCGACTTCCCGACCTTTCGGCCGAAGACCTGCTCGATCGGGCTGCCGAGGAAAATCTTCCGATCCCTCCGTTCCTCGTAGTAACCGGCTACGGTGACCTCACCACGGCGATCGCCCTCCTCCGGCGCGGCGCTTTCGATTATCTCATAAAAAACTCCCAGATTCTTACGCGGGTGCCTCAACGGCTCGCCGAGATGATAACCCTGCACGAGGCGCGGCGCCGCCTCCAAGAAACGAACCGCCGCTTCGAGGCGCTCTTCATGAACATGAGCGAATCGGTCGCCATTCATGAATTGCGCTACGACGCGCAGGGCGCCCCCTGCGATTATCTCATCCTCGACTGCAATCCGCCCTATACCGAACTTACCGGTATCCCGCGCGACATGGCGGTCGGCGCGCCGGCGTCACGACTTTACGGTACCGGAACAGCCCCCTATCTCACCGAATACGCAACGGTGGTCGCCACTGGACAACCGGTCACCTTCGACACCTACTTCGAACCGCTCGACAAACACTTAGCCGTCACCGCGATCAAAACCGGCGAAAATCATTTTGCCACCATTGCAACCGACATCTCCGATCGGGTGCGTCTTACCCGCGGGATGAAACAGCAGGCTGACTACTACGCGGCGATTCTCGAACACCTCCCGGCGATGCTTTTCGTCAAGGATGCGGAGACCTTTTGTTTCACCGAAGTAAACCGTGCCGCTGAAGAATTCTTCGGGATCCCCCGAAAAGATATCGTTGGCTTGCACATTGATGACCTCCTGCGCCCCGAGGAGGCGCGCGAGTTCGAGATGCTCTACCGTCAGGCGATTGCCGGACGCGCCGCCACTGCACCGAAAGATATCCCGGTGACTACCCTCTTCGGACCCCGCGTTATGCGGACCATACAAGTGCCTTTTTTCGAAAAGGAAAAGATAACTCACATCCTCGGTCTTGCGCTCGATGTGACCAACGAGAAACAGACGAGTAAAAACCTTGAAGAGGTCACCGAGCGTCTCCGCGCCATCCTCAACGCGCTTCCCGACTTCATTCTCCTCCTCGACGAACGCCGGGTGTTCGTTGATTATTTCGTGAACGACCCACTCCTCTTGTTTGCACCGCCCGAGCGGTTTCTCAAACGCGGTGTCGCCGAGGTCTTTGCGAGTCCCTTCCGTGAAGAGTTCGAGCGTGCGGTCACCGAGGCGGTCGAACGGGGCAGCGTTCAAACCGTTCTGTATCAAGAGGATGTCTCCGGCACTATGCGCCATCATGAGATGCGCATCACAGCGGTCAACCCTCGGATGGCTCTCGTTCTGGTTCGCGATGTCACCGAAAGGGAGCTCCTTACCGAAGCGCTCGCCGAAGAAAAACAGCGCCTCGCCCAGCAGGTCGCCGAACAGATGCGCGAACTGCACGCGGCGAAAACGGCCGCCGAACGGGCAAGCCGCTCCAAGAGTGTTTTCATCGCCCACATGAGCCATGAAGTCAGGACACCGCTCAACGCCGTCATCGGATTCGCCCAACTGCTCCGCCATTCCGCCCCGCTCACCGACACCCAGCGCGCCCACATCGAAACCATCCTTCGGAGCGGCGACCATCTCTTGGCCATCGTTAACCAACTGCTCGAGATATCCAAGATAGAGGCAGGTGCGGTCACCCTCGCCAACGAGGATTTCGATCTTGCGGCCTTTTGTGAAGACATCAAAGCCATGTTCAGTGTCCGTGCCATCGAGAAAAACCTCGACTGGCAGGTGCGCCTCGACGAACAGGCTCCCCGTTTCATCAATGCCGATGTCGGCAAGGTGCGTCAAGTGCTCATCAATCTCCTCGGAAACGCTTTCAAGTTCACCGCACAAGGATCTGTGTCTCTCTCGGTTCGCAATACCGGTCCGACATTTTATGGTAACGATTACTTCATCGAGGTGACTGTCAAAGACAGTGGCCCCGGAATGACTCCCGAAGAACTCGCCGCCATATTCGACCCGTTCGTCCAAGGAACCGCCGGAAAAACCTACGGCGGCACCGGCCTCGGGCTCATGATCTCTAAACGATACGCCACCCTCATGGAAGGAACGCTTACTGCCACCAGCGCTCCGAGGGCGGGAAGCACCTTCGTGTTCACCTTCCGGGCGCTGCCGGCCTCCAAACCAGAGCGGTTCCAGAAACCGACCGTCTCGATGACGATGAAACACCTCCCCCCCGGAGTTACCTACAAGGTGCTCATCGTGGACGACGATGCCTCGAGCCGTGATATACTGCGTCTTCTCCTCACCGAAAAAGGATTCGTCACCGCCGAGGCGCGAGACGGCCGCGAAGCACTCGCCGTTTTCTGGCAGTGGCAGCCCGAACTCGTCGTGATGGAC
>CALITV010000267.1 GCA_938048925.1 uncultured bacterium
ACCGAGATGGTCTTCAACTCCTCATGGCTTTTCAAACTCGACTTCATGAAGATGATAGACCTCGCTTCCAAGTACAATGTCGCCCGGATGCTCGAACGGGAGGATTTCAAGAACCGTTTCAAGAGCGGCGACAGCATCGCCATCCACGAGTTTCTCTATCCGCTCGCGCAGGGCTACGATTCGGTTGCGCTCAAGGCCGATGTCGAACTGGGCGGCACCGATCAGATATTCAACCTGCTCGTCGGGCGCAAACTGCAGGCCGACTATGGGCAGGAACCGCAGGTGGTGATGACCGTTCCCCTGCTCGTCGGTCTCGACGGTGTACAAAAGATGTCGAAATCATACAACAACTATATCGGCGTTACCGAGCCGGCCGACAGCATGTTCGCGAAGGTGATGTCCATCTCTGACGATCTGATGTGGAACTACTACGAACTCTTGACCACCGTGCCGGTCGAAGAGATTGCCGCGATGAAAAACGGTATTGCCGATGGGACGGTCCATCCGCGCGACTGCAAGGTGAAATTGGCGCTCTTCATCACGGCGCGGTTCCACGGCGAGGATGCGGCGAAAGAGGCGAAAGAGAATTTCTACCGCGACATTCCAACCAACCTCGCCGAGTATCCGGTCACGCTGCCCGATGGCGGCATGCCGCTTATCGACCTCATTGTGCAGTTGGGCTTCGTCGAGAGCAAATCCGAGGCGCGCCGGATGGTTCAGCAGGGCGGTGTTTACATTGATGCGAACAAGGTCTCCGATGCGGCGCTCAAGATAACTTCAAAGGACTCCTTCGTCCTCAAGGTCGGTAAAAAGAAGATCGGAAGGGTGAAATTCAATTAGCGTGTTTACCGTTCTGCAGTCGCGCAGGGTTTTCCCAAACATGCGCCGGCGGCAACGCGGTCGCTGTTCGAAGAGAACCGAAAATTTGCTTTCGGCAACGCCGCTCTTACAATCGCGTTGTTCTGCCGGTAACAAGGTGAGGCGATGTGGCGGCGGGTCGTTGGGGGCGTCTTTTCCTTTGTGGTGTTGACAGCGCTCGGTCTCTGTTTCTATTTCTATCGTCTTGCGGCGGCTTATCGTGAAACGACCTTTTGCCTCATCGTAACGAGCGACCTTGGCACGCACTCCGCTCTTATGCCGCAGGCGGCGACAGTCGTCGCGTCGGCGGCGCGCTCGTGCGAAGGGCCGGTGGTGATCGCCGATAACGGCGGGCTTTTTCTCTTCGACACCTCGGAGGCGCTTGTCCGCGCATCAGGGAACTTGGTTGTTCCTGAGGCGCGCTATCTTGCCGTGGCGGGGTACCGTTTCCTCAATGTGACGCCCGACCTCTTCCGGTTGGGGACGCCGACCCTTCGTCGTTTGATTCACGAGGCCGGGGTCGAGGTGATTACGGCGAATATGGAAGGGGGCGGCAGTAAGATGGCGCTGCTCGGCGACATGTTGGTCGGTATCCACGGGTTGACCGTCTCGGATGCTGCACATCTCATGCCCGCCGCACTATTCGAGGAAATGCGTTTTCGTGATCCTTTTGAAGAGGAGACAAGAAATCCTCCCAGCCAGCCAGCCGATATCAATGTCGTGCTGCTCAACGCCGATCCCCTTGCCTTTTCGGGGAAGCAGGGAATTGACCCGAGCGATGTGCTTTCGGCGATACATTCCCGCTTTCCGCATGCGGCGGTCGTGGTGACGAACAGCGCCTTTCCACCGAAACTTCTTTCCGAGGCAGGAGGTTCGACATTTTTTGCCTACCTTGACCGACATCAACCGACATTCTTCTTTGCCGAGGTGAAGATGATCCGGCATCGCAATGACAAACGAGCGGTCGTTTCCTCGATAAAACCCGCTTTTCTTTCGTTCGATACCGCCTCTCCCAACGCGACTTTGCGGGATATCTTCCTTTCCTTTCGCGAGGAAATCGGACGGCGTAGCGCCGAGGTAGTCGGTGTCCCGTGGTTCGAACTGGATTTGACATCGTCTCGAAAAAGCGACTCCCCGACTCATCGTTTTTTCCACGAAACATTGCTTGCGATAGCCGGTGAAGCGGGCGTCGAGCCGGAGGTGAGCGTGGCGGCCGTGCCGCAGGCTACTTTCCGGCATCCTCCGGGAGCCCCGGTCACGGTAAGTGATATGCGGACACTGTTCCCGGACGATCGCTTTCCGTTCGTCGTCACCGTGTCTGGCGAACGCCTTGTCGAATTGATGCAAAAGGCGATGGAACAATCGCCAGACGCGGCGCCATCCCTTTTTCCGTTTACCTATGTGGTAAGCCGGGAGAGCATACGCGTATCGGACCAGAGATTTTCGCCAGAAAGACGCTATGTGGCGGTGTTTGACGGCCGCTTTGGGGATCTTTTACCGCTCATCGGCGAGGCGGAAGGTTCTGTATTTCCCGTGAAGGTGTTGCCTGATCGTCCCGCCTCCTTTCTCATGCGCCGTTTTCCCGCCAAACTCTCCCGCATCTTTTCTCCTTTGTGGCGAATGGAGTGACTGGGGCGCCTTTTTGTTGCGAAACGAGCCGATTCGACTATGATAAAAGAAACATGCGATGAATGGTGAGAAAAAGGTGATCGCAAAAGAGTACCGTGTCAGAGACATCACCCTCGGGGACGCGGGCCGTAAGGCAATAGAACTTGCCGAGAAGGAAATGCCGGGGCTCATGGCGCTCCGGGA
>CALITV010000268.1 GCA_938048925.1 uncultured bacterium
CGGTGAGTACGACCGTTTCCTGCGGCTGTTCGCTCAAATCGGCGCCCTCGATGACGAGATAGTAGGCTTCCGGTTCGGTCGTCCGTTCCGGCACAGTCACGAAAATGCGGTGGTAGTTGTCGTTGATAGGGTTTTCGGGCATCACCTCTTCGCGTGAAACGCTCATCGGGGTGTAGGAAAGGGACAGAGAAAGTTTCCCGCCGTACAGCATGGCCGGAAGAAATCCGCCGGCGAACATTATCAGTAAAACCATGAATCTCGACACAAGCATCCCCCGTGAAGATGTTAACATTTCAGTAGCCGGATCTCCTCCCGAGTGCGCCGTTCGTTCTCGGCATCCCCCGTAGCGTAGTAAATGTTGGCGATTTTTTCAAGGATTTCCCGCTTGATGTCGGGATCCGCCGCTCGTTCCGCCGCATGGCGGTAGTATTTGAGGCTTTGCGCCGTCTTGCCGCTCTGATACCACGCGTCGGCCAGCGCTACGAGATACTTCAGGTTGTCGGGGTCGAGGCGGATGGTTTGTTCGAAGTAGGTTATCGCCTCGGCAAGCATTCCCATCGAAAGGTGGACGATGCCCATGTTGTAGAACTCTTCGGGCGACTTTTCGCCCTGCATCGTTTTGGAAAGGCTCGCCTTCACCTCGTCGAGCGTTTCGGCGATGTTCTCCTCCTTCTCCATGGGAATGAGGTTTTTGAACCCGGCGAGAAGAGTGGATTCTGGGTAACTCGCAATGAGTTCCTGCAAAAGGATGGTTGCGCTGTGGTAGTCCTCGATGCTGATGAAGAACTCGAGTTCGTCCAACTTCTTTTGGGGCGGCTCCCGCAGTTCCCCCAGTTCGTTCAGCAGGTCCTGCGCCATGTCGGCGAACGCTTTGTCCACGGGAGCGGTGACCGGTGTCCGCACCTTTTCCGGAGAAGATGGCTCGGGGGTGAGAAGCAGAGGTTCTTCGGAGGGTTGTGGGGTGCTGATGACGGCCGCACCTTCCTCCTCTTCCTCATCGGAGAACTCTTTCGCGGAGATCGGCGTCGGCGCGGGGGGGACAGCCCGACGAGCCGGTTTCTCCACGGCGGTCGGGGAGGCGAGGCGCTCCTCCAGCCGGCGGCAGCGGGCAAGGTCGGTGGCGAGGAGTTCGCGCACCTCACCGAACATCTCCGATGCGCGCTGGTTTTCGTTCCGGTCGAGACACGCCTCGATAAGGAGGAACAGCGTTTCGGTGCCGGCCGCCACATCTCCCTTTTCGAAGTGCACCTTGGCGAGCAGTTCGAGGACATCGGGATCTTGACGCCACCCCGGGAATGAGGTGAGTTTCTCTATGGCTCGATCGAAAAGCCGGTAATTTATGAAAACCTGCGCTTCTTTTATCACCGGAGCCGACAGGTACTGTTTTTGTGAGGTCCGTTCATCGCTCTCCGCCGGCTCTTCGGGATGCTGGCGTTCCGCTGCCGCGTGCTGATCTTCGAGTTCAATCTCGATGTCGCCGTCCTCTTCTTCGCTCACCGCATCTATCTTTTCGGAGATAATCTCTCGCAGTTTCCCCTCCTCGTTGAGCGCAAGGAGCGCCTCGGTATCGTGGGAATCCAAGGCGAGCACCTTACGGTAATAGGCGTTGCGTTTGTCCATCTCCTGCCGGTCGCCGTAGAGTGAGGCGATCTGTTTGTAGAGCGAAATCAGTTTTTCCCGCTCCCCCATCTGTTCGAAGAGACCGGCGAGCCGTTCGAGAAGATCTATCGCCTCCGGCTCGGTCATGATCAGTTTATAGAGAATCGCCAGAGCGTTCGAGTGATTGCCGCTTTTGATGAGGGTGTCAACGAGTTCCCGCCCGGTGGCCGGGTCCTCGTTGCGCGCCGTGTAGAGCAGTTTGAGCACCGTGAGGTAGTCGGCACTGCGTTCGGCCGACTTCAAAGAGACTTTGAGCGGGGAGAGGATCTTCTCGGCGTCATGATACATCTTCTCGGCAACGAGGATCGTCGCCAGTTTGATGGCATAAGAGGTGTTCTGCGGGAGCATCTCCACGATCTTCTTGAGCACGGCGATCGCCGCCGCCTTGTTCCCTTGTTTGACGAAGTAATTGACGGCGATCTGGTAGCGCACCACGGCATCTTTCACGAGACCGTCGGCCTTATCGAGGTCGGCGAGCAGAACATTGATGCGTCCGTGGTCGGGGTTGATGGCGAGCGCCTGTTTGAGCACCGCCTTCGCTTTGTTATAGAAGCCTTTCTTCTCGAAGAGGAGCGCCGCCTTCTCGTACACCTCGATTGCCTTCTCTTCTTCGCCGGCGCGGGCGTAGAGTTCGGCGAGACGAATGTAGTTGCGGTCGTTGTCGGGCTCTTTCTTGATGAGGACGAGATACTGGTCTATCTCGCTGCTTTTCGGCTTCGACGAGAGCCCGAAAAGGTTCTTCTTGTCGGTTACTTCGCCCAACGGTCGTGTCCGTGTTTACTTCTTTACCCGTTCGACATACGAAAAGTTTTCGGCGGTATTAACGCGGATGATGTCGCCTGCATTGACGAAAAGGGGCACTTGAACGACTCCTCCGGTTGCTACCTTCGCTGACTTCCATGTATTGGTCACCGTATCCCCGCGGACCCCCGGCTCGGTCTCGGCCACCTCCAGCTCTATGAACTGGGGAAGTTCGACCGAAATGGGCCTTCCGTTGTAGAATTGTACCGTGAGTTTTTCATTCTCTTTCA
>CALITV010000269.1 GCA_938048925.1 uncultured bacterium
TCGGTGCCGGGGACCATGATGCCGCGCTCCGGATAGGCGAGCGCGTAGTAGTTGTCCTTGAAAGCGGTCATCCGCGCGATGAGGTAGATCCCCTTTTGCCGCGCCTCGGCAATGAAGGGCGGCGTCGTTTTATAGACGACCCGTTTGTTCGCCGCCGGAAAATACTTTTCGGCCGCCGCGCTCTTGAAGAGTATCTCACCCTCGACATTCTTTACATCCACGACGAAGGTGTTGATCATGCCGCTCTCGGCGAGCGCGAAATAGCGGCGTATGTTCTGCGGCGTAGCCGAATAGACGGTGATATAGACCCCGCGTGTCTTCACCCGCGGATTGCCCGGATGCTCTTTCACTTTGGGGAACGGCGAGAGATCTATCGTTTTGAGGAACGATGGCCCGCCGAGGGTGTCCTCTTTCTTCTCGGCAAGGTATTTTTCGTCCACCCATCCGCGGAGCGTCGCTCCTTTTGCCGTTTTGACCGTAATCTCGCGCCAGAGGACACCTTCGTTCTGCAGGGCGTTGCCCGTGAGAATGACCAAATCACCGCGTTGGAGAATATGGAGTTTCTTACCGTTCTTCGCGGCAATGGCGCGCAAGAAGACACCGGTGCCGTTGATGTAACGCCCGATCGGTTCTATCGTTTCGCGCGGCGTCTGGAGCGGCCCCTCGTCGGGCGCTGAGATCGTCATTGTATCGGACAGCGCCGGTGTATCGTGGTCGGACACCGCGTCACCACCGTAAGCGGACAGGACACAGACAACCGTCACCGCGGCGAATCCTGCGCTCGTTTTTCCGCGAATCACCTCCTGCTCCTTTCTCCGTTACCCGAAAATCATCTTCACCTTACGGGTTTGCAAAACAAAAGCAAATTCCCCCGCTTGGTCTCTTGCTTTTTGCTTCTCCCCGGTTAGCATCCCTTCGAGAAGGGAGGGTTTTCTCGATGCGGTGGGTGCTCGTAAGCCTGCTCACGGCGGCGCCGGCGCTGCTTGGTGCCTTGGCGCCAGATCAGGAGATATCGCAGTACATTCACGAGACGTGGCTCGACAAACACGGCCTGCCGGTCAACACGGTGCTCTCCATTGCGCAAACACCCGACGGTTATCTCTGGCTCGCCACCGAGGAAGGACTCGTTCGTTTCGACGGCATCCGCTTCACCACCTATACCGAACAAAATACGCCGGCAATACCGAGCCGCCATATCCTGCGGTTGTTCGTGGACCGGCGCGGACGCCTCTGGATCGGCACCTACAACGGTCTTTCCCGCTGGGAAGCAGGCCGATTCTCTCGGCCAGGCGGCGAGACACTCAGAAAACGTTCCGTCTTCGGCTTCGCCGAGCCGACCGACGGTGTCGTGTGGGTAGCAACGGCGCATGGTCTGTTCTCCTTTTCCGATGACACCGTGACCCGGTACGGAACGGATGACGGCTTCCCCGACGACGATTTCCGGGATCTCCTTTCCGACCGCAGCGGCGCGCTGTCGGTCATCTCGGGACGGGCGCACCTCTGCCGTTTTACGCCGGGAACGAGGCCTGCCTGCTCTTCCTATGGAGAGATTCTGCGTTCCCTTTTCATAGACAGCCGCGGACGCCTCTGGATCGGAACCTATACCCGCATGATCCGGCGATCCGAGGATGGTCACCTCGAACAAGAGTATCTTGCCGCCGGTTCTCCGCTCCTCGCCGATACGATTTTCGAAGACCGGAGCGGCAACCTCTGGTTCGGCTCGCGCGAGTACGAGATGGTGAAGATAACCTCGACGGGAGTCCGTTTCCAAAACGATCCGGCGACCAACCGCCTCGGCCCGGTCATGGCCTTTTTCGAGGACCGGGAAAGAAACCTCTGGGTCGGGACGGCGGGCAACGGACTTCACCGTTTTTCAGACAACAAGATAACGCTCTATACGACCCGCAACGGTCTCGACGCCGACATAATCCTTCCGGTGACCACGGGGCGCGGCGGCGACATCTTTTTCGCCACCTATCAGGGAACGGTGGGGGTCGTGCGCGAGGATCGTTTGACGATCCTTCACCATCTGCGGGCGGCAACGGGGCGAGCCATGGTGCTCGGCATTCTCGAATCGCACGACGGAACGCTGTGGATCGCCACCCAAGGACAGGGACTCTTCCGAAAAGAGCCCGGCAAGACGATACAGCGGGGCGATCTCCCCATTCCCGCCGACACCGTGCCCGTCGTATACGAAGACCGTTCGGGAGCGCTGTGGATCATCGTGCGCGGCGGCGGCGCGCTCCGCTGGAAAGGAGGCCGTTTCGACCATTTCACCGATGAAGATGGTCTTCCCGACAACTTTCTCCGCCTTATCCGCGAATCGGCCGATGGCGATCTTTGGTTCGCCAGCGCGACCGGCGGCATCTCTGTCTATCGCAACGGCCGCTTCATTCCCGGCGACCAGATATTCAACCAGCCGCTCCCCACCAAGGCAATACAGACCATCCACATAGACTCGTTCGGCCTCGTGTGGATATCCACCAACGGCAACGGCCTGTTCATCTGGGACGGCGAGATGTTGACCCCCGTAAGGTTCCATGAGAACGCTCTATCGAGCCTCGTGCTCAGCATTGTCGAGGACGACACCCGCAACCTGTGGATGGGCACCAACCGCGGAATTCTCCGCGTCGAACGGAGCGAGACGACGCTTTACCTCAAAGGAGCAGTTCCCTCTCTCGCTCCCCTCGTTCTCACGACGGCACATGGTCTGAGGAGCGCCGAATGCGTCGGCGGCACTCAGCAGAGCGCCGCGCGCGGAAGCGACGGAAAACTCTACTTCGCCACCGTCGGCGGTCTCGCGGTCATAGATCCCAAAAATCTTCCGGCAAACACGGTGGCGCCACCGGTCCACATCGAAGAAATCACGGTGAACGGCGCACTGGTTGCCCCTGGGGAGACGGTATCGGCCACTGGCGGTATCGAGCGGCTCGAGATCCGCTACACTGCGCTCTCCTTCATCAACCCGGCCTACATCATCTTCAAATACCGCCTCGACGGCTTCGACCACGAGTGGGTCGCCGCCGGTACCCAGCGGAGCGCTTTCTACACGAACCTGCCGCCGGGGAACTACACCTTCTCGGTTATCGCGGCCAACAGCGACGGCTTATGGAACCAACAAGGGGCATCGTTGTCTTTGACGGTCATTCCACGATTCTATCAAACCTCGTTTTTCCGCGTGCTCATCGTCATACTCATCGCTCTTTTCGTCTATGTCGTGTCCCTGCTCCGCGTGCGGGCCATCCGCGCGCAGAACCTTCGGCTCTCTCGGATGGTGGATGCGAAGACTCACGAACTGACGGTCGCCAACGAGATGCTCCGGGAGATGTCGCTCATAGACCCGCTCACCGGCCTGCGGAACCGGCGCTACTTCTCGGAGATACTCAAATCCGAGGCGGCGAGTTACCTGCGGGCTCGTTCGCACGCCGTCTCGGGCTACGACCTCCGCCGGCTCGACCGGGAGAAAATATGGGGGATCTTCCTCCTCGATCTCGATCACTTCAAACAGGTCAACGACCGGTTCGGCCACGATTCGGGAGACCTCATTCTCACGCAAATCGCCACATTGTTCAAGAACGCGGTCCGCGCCGACGATGTCGTCATCCGTTGGGGCGGCGAAGAGTTTCTCATCGTGCTCAGAAACAGCGTTCCGGAGTATCTGCCGGCCTTCGCGGCGAAGATACGATCGCTTCTCCGAAACGCACTGCTAAAAACGACTCACGGTGAATTCATCCGAAAGACGGTCTCGGTTGGCTTCTCCCGCCTGCCGTTCTACCTCGACACGCCGGAACGACTCAACATCGAACAGACCATCTCGATCGCCGACCTCGCGCTCTACCATGCGAAACGAAGCGGGCGCGACCGCTCGGTCCAGATCTTGCCGGGCGGACGGATCGTCGACACCGCTCCCGAAGAGATGCAGGCGATGCTCGCCGATCTCGACGCATCGGTCAGGAACGGGTTCTTCTCTATCGAGGAGCAGATTTAGCGTTCATCCTCTCGTTCGGGATTCACCGCCGTTTCGCCGTCGGCGAACCGCAGGATGAACGGTGAGGACACATCGAAGAGAGCACGCCGTTTGACCATCGCGCCTCTTTGACGCACCACGACGAATCCCCGCTCAAGCGGCGCAACGGGGTTGCACTTCTCCAACGAGATCCTGAGCCCCGCCAACCGTTGTTCGTCGCGGCGCACCACGGACATCGCACATTTCTCCAACACCGTAACGATACCGGTGAGACGGTTCGTGAGGCGTTGTATCCATTCGATCGGACGCGGGATCGCGAGCACGAGGCGGTCGAGGCGCATCTGTCGCTCCCGCAGGATCCGCTCCGCCGCCGCCGTCATGCCGTCACAAAGCGCCGCTGTTCGGTCAAGGAGATCGGTGACGGGCGTCGTGCACAGCACCGCGGCGGCCGAGGGGGTCGAGACCGAGTAACTCGCCGCGAGATCGAGGATCGTCTTGTCTATCTCGTGACCGACCGCGGCAACGACCGGAACGGGACAGGCAGCGACGGCCAGCGCCAATTTTTCGCCGTTGAACGGCCGCAGATCCTCCTTCGACCCTCCGCCGCGTCCCACGATGATCGCATCAATGTCGGGTAGCCCCCCCAGTATCTCGACGCCGCGGAC
>CALITV010000270.1 GCA_938048925.1 uncultured bacterium
CGCGAGGTCGGCTACATGTTCGGTCAATATAAGCGGCTCGCCAACGAGTTCACCGGCGTACTGACGGGCAAAGGTCTCAACTGGGGCGGGTCGCTCATCCGTCCCGAGGCGACCGGGTTCGGCGTCGTCTATTTCACCGAGGAGATGCTGAAGACGCGAGGCGATTCGATAAAAGGAAAGAAGGTAGCGATCTCCGGCTTCGGCAATGTCGCGTGGGGTGCCGCCATCAAGGCGAGCGACCTCGGCGCGAAGGTGGTTACTATCTCGGGTCCCGACGGCTATGTCTATGACAAGGACGGGGTAAGCGGCGAGAAGATAGAATATATGCTCGAGATGCGGGCGAGTGGTCGTGACAAAGTCGAGGACTACGCCAAGAAGTTCAAGGGCGTCGAGTTTCACGCCGGCAAGCGGCCGTGGGAAGTCCCCGTTGATGTGGCGCTTCCTTGTGCCATCCAGAACGAACTCGACGAGAAGGATGCCGCAACGCTTATCCAGAATGGCTGCAAAGCGGTCGTCGAAGGGTCGAACATGTCCTCGACGCTTGGCGCAGTGAAACTGTTCGTCGAGAAGAAGATACTCTACGCGCCCGGGAAGGCCTCGAACGCCGGCGGTGTTGCCACCAGCGGTCTCGAGATGTCGCAGAACTCGATGCGCCTCGGATGGCCCCGCGAAGAGGTTGATGCGCGTCTTCGCCAGATCATGGTCAATATCCATAATGCCTGTGTCACGGCTGCGAAGGAATATGGCTTCGAGGGCAACTATGTCGTTGGCGCGAACATCGCCGGATTCAAAAAAGTCGCCGACGCGATGATCGAGCAGGGGCTCGTCTAATTTCCAGCGGTTTCCTCCCTCAGAATAGGATGCCGGGGGGCCGGAAGGCTCCCCGATTTTTTTCTTTTCAATAAGAACGATGGCGCTCTCCTACTAAAAGGGCGGACCTGTTCGAAGGAGGATGTTATGAAACAGTTGCTTGTTCTTACGGTACTCTTTGGAATGTTTGGCCTTTTTGTCTCTTGTGGCGATGAGGGGCGGCAGGAAGACCTAGGAACCACTCTGAAATATCAGGCGGCCGACGAACACGCGGCGGCGGTGAGTCCTAAGGTGGTCGCCGCCAACAACGACTTCGCGGCGCGCATCTTCAAACTGGTGGCGACCGCCGAAGCGGGGAAGAATCTCATGATATCGCCGCTCTCCATCGAGATAGCGCTCGCGATGACGATGAACGGCGCCTCGGGCGATAACCTTACTGAGATGAAGAAGGTGCTCGGGTTCGATGACGAGACGCTTACCGCCATCAACGAGCAGTTCTTCCATCTTATCAAGAGCCTTGAGGAGGCCGACAAGGACATGATGCTCGCCATCGCCAACTCGGTTTGGATGGACGACCTGTTCGAGCCGCGCCTCAAGGATGCGTTCCGAAAGGCGCTCACCGATTCGTTCGATGCGGAACCCTACACGGTTGACATGCACGATGCGGCGACGGTTGACCTCATCAACCAATGGGTGAGCGACCATACGAACGGCAAGATAGAGAAGATCATTGACGAGATCAAAAACGACACCGTCATGTTCCTCATCAACGCTCTCTATTTCAAGGCGGCGTGGACCGTCACCTTCGACAAGGATCGCACCTACGACGGTCAGTTCGAACTCACCGATGGATCGCATAAGACGGTCAAGATGATGACCTTCAAGGATGCGCAGGATTTCAGGTTCTTCTCCAGCGGCTACGGTACCGCTGGCGGCTATAGCGCGGTGCGGCTTCCCTACGGCCGTGACAAGTTCGCCTTCTATGGTTTCATTCCGAACGACGGGACGGTGAACGAGTTCATCGCCCGGATGGCCGAGGAGGGGCTCGATAAGTTCTTTGCCAACCTCGTCGAGACGGAGGATGTGCCGGTTCTTCTCCCGAAGTTCAAGTTCGCCTACGAGAAATCGCTCAACGAGATACTGCAGACCCTCGGGATGAAAAATCTCTTTGTTCCCGGCGGACTTCTCAACATGGCCGACGACGGCGAGAACCTCTATGTCTCCGAGGTGAAGCACAAGACCTTCATCGAGGTAAACGAAGAAGGGACCGAAGCGGCGGCGGTCACCTCGGTCGAGGTGGGGGAGACGGCTATACCGGAAGGTTTCTATGCCACCAAGCCATTCGTGTTCGTCATCCGCGACGACCGCTCCGGCACCATCCTCTTCATGGGCAAGGTCGAAGACCCGTCACAGGAATAAAAAGTTTCTTGCAAACGGACAACTTTTGAGTGAATTTGAAAAAGTTGTCTGTATCGAAGTCCAGTTCATCACCCTGCCATTTCAGTTGTAGGGAAACTAACAAATGTCTAATGTCGAGACCTGACCCTGAAAACTTAACCCGGAATCTTTTTCTCCTTGATTGCACCCCAATAATCTAGTATGAAGGGTGTATCCTAACCGAGAGAGGGAACGAGATGAGGAAACCTGTGTTTTTTGCGCTGGCTACTCTGCTGATTCTTGTCGCCTGCGACTCGGATAAGAGTTCCGGTCATGAAGGGGAAGTCAGCGACGGCGATGTGCTCGTTGTTACCGACGACGGACAGGAACTGCCCGATAAAGGGCTTCCTGACACCGGGGCTACCGATGGCGACGCGGAACCGGCCGATGTGCTCGTTACCGATGAATGGGCAGACGATTCGGTGAGTGATGAAGGGAAAAGCGATGATGATATGGTGGGTGATGGCGATGCCGACGGCGATGGCATCCCCGACAGCGTCGAACGCCCCGGTGGCGTGGCGGTCGATACCGATAAGGACGGCACCCCTGACTATCTGGACGAAGACAGCGACGGCGACGGCATCCCCGACAGCGTCGAATGTCCCGACCAGCCCTGCCGCGACACCGACGGTGACGGCATCCCCGACTACCGCGACACCGACAGTGACGGCGACCACATTCCCGACAGTGTCGAGTGCGACTCGTTGCCATGCCATGATACCGATGGCGACGGTGCCCCCGATTACCTCGACCTCGACAGCGATGGCGACGGCATACCAGACCTTATCGAGGGGAAAGGGGACCGCGATGGCGATGGGGTGCCCGACTACCGTGATACCGATAGCGATGACGACGGCATTCTCGACAGTATCGAGTGCCCCGCGCAGCCGTGCGCCGACAGTGACGGTGACGGTGTGCCAAACTACAGTGATACCGATTCGGACAGCGATGGCTTGTCGGACGCCGAGGAATTTGCACTGGGCACCGATCCGACCAACGAGGATACCGACGGTGACGGGGTGAGCGATCTCGCCGAGGTCTCTTATGGCTCGGATCCGACCGATCAGCAGAGCACGATTCCCCC
Source organism: uncultured bacterium (assembly GCA_938048925.1). Classification (GTDB taxonomy): domain Bacteria; phylum UBP6; class UBA1177; order UBA1177; family JAKLFG01; genus CALITV01. Next base: position 3,332 of record CALITV010000270.1, read on the forward strand.
CGAGGATTTCTATGTTGTTCTGCCCTATGCGCCCGGCGACGAAGAGGAGCGGCATCTCGATTTCAGCACCGCGATCCAGAAGGCCGACATTCTCTTTTTGCTCGACCTGTCAGGCTCGATGAGCGGCGAGATGACGAACATCAAAAATAACCTTACGGCGACGATTATTCCCGGTATTACGGCGGCAATCCCCAATGCGGCGATTGGCTTGGCGACCTTCGACGATTGGCGCGGCATCAATAACGACCCCGAACACCTCTCGTTCGATGACCACATCTACACGCTCGTCCAAACGCCGACAACCGATACATCGGCAATTACCGGAGCAGTGGCCGGGCTTTCCTATCTCTCGAATGGCGGGCAGGAGCCACAGATAGAAGCGCTCTACCAAGCGGCAACCGGTGAAGGATTCACGGGTAAGTTCGACTATAAGTATGTTAGTCCACCGTACCACTGGGCGGCGACCTTCTATCCCCAGATACCGGCGAAGGATTGCACCGGTGCGACTGGTGACATCGGAGGCGCTTGCTTCCGGGAACAAGCAATGCCCATCTTTGTTATGATGACCGACGAGGCGTTCACTGCGGCAGTTACCAACCCGAACTACTTCGTATGGGACACAACCCCGCCCTACCAGTCGCCGCATACCCGCGACGAGGCGATCGCTGCGATGAACACAATACAGGCAAAATTCATCGGCATCAGTTCATTCGAGCCGCTCGGCTGGAATTACGACCCGAAACCCGATCTCACCGCCGTCTGTCTGGGGACCGGTTCGACCGACGAAAACGGAGCGCCCTTCGTTTACGAGATCGGAGCCGATGGGTCTCAGATGTCGCTCCAGATAGTGAACGCCATCGCCGAACTCACTCAAAAAGCCCGCATCGATGTAACGACCGACAGCCTTTCGCTTCCAAACCCGCTGCAGGTTGATGCTACCCAGTTCATCAAGGCGGTAACGCCGCTTTCGGCAACGCCGGCAGACGGCTACCAGAGCAAAGACAGCACGATGTTCTATGGGGTAAAACCGGGAATCACCGTCACATTTTCCGTGCGTTTCGAAAACGACTTCTTCGAGCCGACCGGACCTCAGGCGACCCTCTTCCGTGCCCAGATCACGGTGCTCGGCGACGGGGCGCTCCTCGATATCCGCGAGGTGCTCATCATCGTGCCGGGAAAGATAGAGAACTCCGGC
>CALITV010000271.1 GCA_938048925.1 uncultured bacterium
CATATATGCATCTACCGAAGCAATATCCTAAAGACAACAAACATACTATCTGCGGAGGGGAATCAAGTCAACAAAGGAAACCGAATACTTTTTTCCTTGACAAAAGCGTAAAGAATGCTTATCTGCATAAACGGTTATATAGAAGCAAAGAGACATGGATTGAAAAACGAAGCAAGATTCTTCAAGGCGCTGGCCGACGAGACGCGGCTGCAAATTCTTGCGCTCTTGTCTTGGCGCGGCGAGCTCTGTGTTTGTGATATCATGCGGACACTCGATCTCACCCAATCGAAAGCATCGCGTCATCTGCGTTACATGTCGCAAGCGGGCATACTTGAAGATAGGCGGAGCGGTGTCCTTGTCAACTATCGCCTCGTTTCGGATCTTCCGCCGCTCGAGGCGAGAGTGGTGAAAAGCATTCAATCCCACTTTAAGGGTAAACCGTATGCAACGCTGAAAAAGAGGTTGGATTCGTGGCTTCTTCAAAAGAAGAGACAAGCCGCTTTTCATCTTCGGCATATAACAACATCGCGATTAAAGGAGGCGAACATGAAGAAAATGCTCCAAATTCTGGGCCCCGGCTGTCCCAAGTGCAAACATCTGGCGATGCTGGCCGAGGAGGCCGCCAAAGAACTGGGGATCGAGTATGAAATTGTCAAAGTAACCGACATCAACGAAATCATTAGTTTTGGCGTAATGGCGACGCCGGCGCTGGTGGTTGATGGGGTGGTAAAAGTTGCGGGTAAGATTCCGCCGGTCAGCGAGATAAAGAAACTTTTGGCATAGGATGGAGGACGGGGTGAGCGAAGTATGCGCCTGTGGCCAAGCGCCGAAGTTCATTTTCCCCTGTTCGGGGGGCTCCAATACCGGGGAACTTGCGGACCGGATCGCCCGTGAACTCGACCGCACGACCGATGGTAAGATGTACTGCCTTGCCGGTATCGGCGGCAATGTCAGCGGTATCGTGGAGAGTACGAAGGCGGCCGAGAAGATCCTCGTCATTGACGGCTGCTCGGTTGATTGCGCGAAAAAGACGCTGGAGCAGCGAGGCTTCTCCTCGTTCGTGCATGTCCGTATCACCGATCTCGGCGTTGAAAAATATAAAACCATGGTCGCCCCGGATCTGGTGCATTCGTTGACCGAGCGGATTCGGGCTCTGGCCGATCTGGGAAGCGTTAAAAAGAGCAACGGAGGCTCGAGCTGTGGGTAAGAAAAAGATCGTTTTTCTTCTGCTCGCCCTGTTTGCGGCGGCGGGTATCGTGTATGCCGTTATCGGCGGTGCAGGGAACCGAGAGGTCTCGGGAGAATCGCAGCCCGCCTCTTCTGCTGAAACAAAAAAGGAAAAGTTGCTCCCTGACGGAGTGATCGTCTATTATTTCCACACCACCTTCCGATGTCGCGCCTGTCTAATGCTGGAACAACGCACCAGACAGGCGGTCGAAGGGAGTTTCGCTGCCGAACTGAAAAGCGGCAAAATCCGTTTTCGAGAGATAAACTATGAAGAACCTCAGAACGAGCATTATATGGATCGCTATAAACTCTACACCAAACAGGTCGTCATCTCGGCGGTCAAAGATGGCAAAGAAGTCGCGTGGAAAAACCTAGACGAGGTTTGGCAACTGCTTCGTAATGAAGCGCGATTCAACCTCTACATCACCGATGAGGTAAAGAAGTTCCTTACGGAGTATGGATTATGAGTGTTGCAGTCGTTGCCGGCGCTCTTTGGATCGGTATTCTTACCTCGATAAGTCCGTGTCCGCTTGCTACCAATATCGCTGCGGTATCCTATATCTCGAGCACTTTCGGCGATAAACGAGTGCTCTTTTTGTCGGCGGCGCTTTATACCATCGGCCGGATGGCCGCCTATACAGCGGTTGCTTTTGTCGTGGTGGAGAGCCTTCTCGCGATACCGACCGTTTCGTTCTGGTTGCAGGTATATTTCCCGAAATTCATCGGGCCCTTGCTTATCCTGTTGGGACTGTTTCTCACGGAACTTGTTTCGGTGAATATCAGAGGGAATAAAGTCCAGCGTGATTACTCGAAGTGGGGACCATTCGGCGCAGTGGCGATGGGATTCCTCTTTGCTCTGGCATTCTGTCCGGTCTCGGCCGCTCTCTTTTTCGGGTCGCTCGTTCCGCTCGCCATTCAACAAAAGTCGTCTTTTCTTCTTCCGCTCGTCTATGGCATAGGGACCGCGCTTCCGGTCATCGTCTTTGCCGTCGCGCTCTCTCTCGGTAGCGCGGCGCTCGCGGCCGCATTCAACGCAGTCACCCGTTGGGAACGGCGTCTACGGATCGCCTTTGGCATCATTATCATCCTCTCGGGAATCTATATGACGATCACTCATGTTTTCGGGATACAAATCATCTAAGGGAATGCTTCATGAACTGGAAAGAAGAGATCAAACCGCTTGGTACCATCATCATAGTCTTTCTTGCCGCCTTTTTTCTGCCGGTCGGCGTACACCGGTTCGACAACGCTCTTTTCGAGGCACTTGAACTGGTGAAATGGTATGCGCAGGAGCATGTGCTTCTGTGCCTCGTTCCGGCCTTCTTCATTGCCGGCGCCATCGGGGTCTTCGTGTCGCAGAATGCGGTGATGAAGTACCTCGGAGCGGGGGCGAAGAAATGGGTTGCCTATCTCGTGGCGTCGGTGTCGGGAACGATACTCGCCGTCTGCTCCTGCACAATACTGCCGCTTTTCGCCGGTATCTACAAACGCGGCGCAGGGCTGGGGCCTGCCATCGCGTTTCTCTACTCCGGTCCGGCGATAAGCGTTCTCTCCATCATCCTCACGGCTCGTATTCTCGGTTTCGAGATCGGCGTCGCTCGCGCTGTCGGGGCGATATCGTTCTCGATCATCATCGGGCTCATCATGGCAATCATTTTTCGCAAAGATGATGCGGCCCGCACCGCCGGGATACAGGCACTGCCTGAAGAGAAGGGGCGCCCGCTCTACCGGACTATCATCTACTTCTTCCTCATGGTCGCCATTCTGGTCTTCGCCAACTGGGGTGAACCCGATCTGCAGGAAGGTCTCTGGTGGTCGATCTTTCAGGTGAAGTGGGGCGTCACCGCCGTCGTGGCCATCCTGTTTGGCGCCGTCCTGATCGTCTGGTACGCCCATAAGCCATGGAAGATCGTCGTGACCGGTGTTGTGTCCGCGATCTTTGCATTTCTTTTTCCCCATGAGCCGCTTTTTGCTTTTTCTGCTGGTTTTCTCGGCATGACATGGTCGGCCTCGACCGCCGATGAGGAGAACGGATCGTGGATGTCGGCATCATGGAGTTTCGCCAAGCAGATTCTGCCGCTCCTTCTCATGGGGGTTTTCGTCGCCGGATTTCTCCTCGGGCGGCCGGGGAACGAGGGTATCATGCCGAACGAGTGGGTTTCTGCAGTGGTCGGCGGCAATTCTCTCTTCGCCAACTTTTTCGCCTCCATCGTCGGCGCCTTCATGTATTTTGCGACGCTGACCGAGGTTCCCATCGTGCAAGGTCTCATGGGAAGCGGTATGGGGAAAGGGCCGGCGCTCGCCCTGCTCCTTGCCGGTCCGGCGCTCTCGCTTCCCAATATGCTCGTCATCCGCAGTGTCATCGGCACGAAGATGACCGCCGTGTTCGTGTTGCTCGTCGTCGTGATGGCGACTATCACCGGCATGATTTACGGCGCATTTTTTTAGGAGGATATCATGAGTCGCAAGAAACGGATCCTTTTTATCTGCCGGGCGAACTCGGCGCGCAGTCAAATGGCCGAGGCTTATCTGAACACCCTGTGGGGAGAAACCTATGAAGCGGAGAGCGCCGGCATTTACGAGGCGCCGATCCACCCGTTGGTCGTAGAGGCATTGAGTCAGGACGGTATCGATATCTCGCAAAAACGGTCGAAGACCATTGATGAACTCTTGAAGAATGGGGCGGAGTTCGATCTGGTCATTGCGGTGTGCAGTAAAAAAACCGCCGAGATGTGTCCCGCCTTCCAGAATGCACCGGTGCAGGTGTTCTGGGATATACCCGATCCGATCGTAGCGGGGGTTTCCGAGGAGCGCTTGCTGAAAAACATCATCACGGCCCGCGATACGATAAAAGAGAAGATCAAGGAGATGGTCTTGGAGGATTATCTGAAACGACGGCCGAGAGGGGTCTGGCTTCCGGGATAATGAAGAACAACCGAAAGGGGGCGAGTATGCGTAGAGTTATGATCTTCGTGACCCTTATGGCGGCGGCTGCCCTTTTTGCGGCGGAACCGACCTTCGAGCAGGAAATGGGCGCGTGGCACAAAAAGGCCATTCAAGTCTGTGGAGCGATGAAGAAAGAACCTGTTGACGAGATGCTCATTGCGAGAGATGCCGCGGCGCTCGTTCCAGAGATCGCGGCGCTGCTTGCGAAGTACCGCGCCGCGGTGCCATCGGCTTACGCCAAGGATCCGAACTGGCCAGCCTATCTTGTCGCGCTCAATGAGTATGCCGCCGTAATCAGGGAACGGGTCGAGAAGAAGCAGTACCGCGAGGCGCTCGTGTTCTGTCCGAGCATCTGCATGACCTTCGGTAAAATGCACAAGATCAACGGCACCATCGATCTGACCGACCTCATGTTCGCGTGGCGCATGGAGATGCACGCCACAACCGACATGCTGGTCGTCGGCAATAGGGCGGGCATCGAGGAAAACCTCAAGGTGGTCGAGGGGTTGTATCACAAGATACTCGCCTTTAAGAAAAAGAAGAACGACCCGACATTCAACGATCTTTTCAAGCCTGCCGATGATGCCTATGCGGTGTGGCGGAAGGAGATACAGGACGGCGATCCGCAGAGGGCCGTGGCGGCGTTCAAGTCTTTCTTTGTGCAGTTCTCGAAACCGTATCTTTCGACCCTGTGAGGGGTCTGTCATGTGGCGTGTTCTTTTCTTGCTCCTTATCTCTCTTCTGGCGGCGGGATGCGTCTATACCCGACCGAC
>CALITV010000272.1 GCA_938048925.1 uncultured bacterium
GAATGGGTCATGGACAAGGACACGAAACTCAAACGAGTCATGGACGACATAACGCTCATCGAAAAACGGGTCAACGAAGCAGTCGCCGAGTTGCGCCGCAGAGGTGAGGAGCGAAAAGCCCAAGAACTTCTCGCCGACCTCGCCTTTGTCCGCGAAAAAAACCATCCTGTCGAGGAGATGCGGGCTGAAGACATCACCCGTCTCCAAGACATCGCCCGAAAACGCCTCTCTATCGGCCCGCGCGAAGAACCGTTCCTCACCGATGAGGAGTTGCGACACCTTTCGATTCGACACGGCTCGCTCACAAAAGAAGAGATAGAGACGGTCAAAGAACACGCTGTCTGGACGATGCGTATGCTCGAGAAACTCTCTTTCCCCGACCACCTCAAAAATACGCCGACCTACGCCGTCCAACATCACGAACGGCTCAACGGAACCGGCTACCCCGCCGGCGTGAAAGGCGACCGCATTCCCCTTCCTTCGCGCATTCTCGCCATCGCAGACCTCTACGAGGCGCTCACGGCGCGCGACCGCCCTTACAAGGATCGAATGTCCTACGAAGAAACCATTGCCATACTGCGCCGCCATGTCGCGAACGGCGACATAGATGGGCGCATCCTCGAATTTTGCGTCGAGCGCGACATCTTCCGCCGTTTCGAGGAGAAACAGCGACGCGCCGAATCGCTCAAAACATGAGCCTCTCGGTCATTGTTCCTGTTTTCAACGAAGCAGCGACCGTCGGTACGGTCATCGAGCGCCTTCTCTCGCTTCGTCCGCCCGCAGGGCCTATTCACGAAATCATTGTCGTAAACGACTCCTCGACCGACGAAACGGGAGAGGTGCTTCGCTCATTCGCGGGCCAAGACGGGATAGTTCTTATTACCCATCCTATCAACCGCGGCAAAGGGGCGGCGGTTCGTTCCGGCATCGCGGCGGCGAATGGGACCCATGTCCTCGTTCAGGACGCCGATCTTGAATATGACTCGAGCGACATCACTCGGCTTTGGGAGCAAGCACTGTCCGGCGCCGCCGTTGTCTTCGGAGTCCGCACTCCCGCCGGATCGCTCGTTCACCGTGCGGCGAATCGTCTCCTCTCTCTGCTTACCCGGTTCGTCACCGACCTTCCGGTAAGCGACATGGAGACCGGCTACAAACTGGTACGAACCGACCTCCTCAAAAGGATTGACCTCCACGAAGATCGTTTCGGCATAGAGCCGGAACTCACCGTGAAACTGGCGCGTCTCATCCGGCGCGAAGGTCTCTCGTACGCCGAGGTGCCGATATCTTACCACCCGCGAACTTATGCCGAGGGCAAGAAAATAGGGTTCCGCGACGGGCTACGGGCACTCTGGTGCCTCATTCGCTACCGCTGGCGCGACTAAAAAGATCCCCCTTCATGTTCGACAGGTAGAGCCCTCCGATGACGAGCGCGATACCGGCGATTTTGCGACTCGTAAAGGCCTCGTCGAGAATAAAGAAAGAAAATACCGCCGTGAGCACCGGTATGAGGTTGGCGAAGACATTGGCTTTGGTGATGCCGATCGCCCGGATGACGGGGATATAACAGAGAAACGCGAGCACCGACGCAAAGAAGGAGAGCGCCAGAAGGGCGCCGACGAGTTCTTCGTTGGGGGAGACGGCGCGGAAGCGGTCGAGATCGAAAACGAGGAAAAGCGGCAGGAAATAGAAAAATCCCAACACACTTTGCCATGTCACGATGGTGACCGGATGATAACGGTCAGCAAGCCGTTTGATGATCATGCTGTAGAAAACCGCCGACAACACGGCGAAAAACATGAGAGCGACACCGCGGAGCGGCGCCTCGGGCGACTGGCCGAACCGGTAGCCGCGCGTCCACATCATCGCCACGATACCCGAAAACGACATAAGGAATCCGGCGAGATTGGTTGTCGAGACCCGTTCCCGGAAAAAGAGAACGCCCGGCAGTATCACGAAGAGCGGTATCGTCGAGATGATGAGAGCGCCGATAGTCGAGGAGACATACTTCATCCCGAAACTCTCGCCGAGGAAGTAGCAGAAAGGCTCGGTAAAGGCGAGCAGGAAGAACCAGCGGACATCCTCGCGCCGCACCCGGAGCGCGATGCGCCCCACCGCAGCAACCACCACCAGCAACAGCGTAGCGATGAACAAGCGCAGAGTGATTGTGGTCAGCGGCTCGTAGTAGCGATAGACAATCTTTATCCAAACGAACGAGAGCGCCCACGAACACATCGCGAGCACCGCGAGAAAATAGGTAACGAAGGAAACGCCGTTCATCGTGACTCCGGTCAACCGCGGGGAAGACTAAAGAAATCGGCGTGGATTGTCAAATGATCGCTGCTCTACGCATGGAAAAAGGAAGGGACATGGTACCCCTCTGAGGAGAGAGAGGGTGGTGTTGTCCCTCCTAGAAAAGGTGGCAGTTGGTCTGCACCGGGGCTACCGGCACGGTACGCAGCAAGAAGGTCATCGGGAACTTTTCTCCTTCAGCGCGGCCGCCTATCACTCGGGGGGAATGATGCTCAAAAAGATATCGGTACCACCCATATTTGTGTTCCCATCGAGGGAACCATAGGTGTAGCCGGTCACATAGATGTTTCCGC
>CALITV010000273.1 GCA_938048925.1 uncultured bacterium
AATTGAGCGCACTCAAGGGGAAGAAAGTGCTTCTTTCTTTCCACCCATTGGCGTGGACCCCGATCTGCGAACTCCAGATGCGTTCGCTCGAGTTGAAGAAAAGTGAGTTCGATAAGTTGAACACCGTTCCACTCGGCATCAGCGTTGACTCGATGTATACCAAACGCGAGTGGGCAACCTTCCTCGAACTCGAGCAGGTCCAGATCCTTGCCGATTTCTGGCCGCACGGTGATGTCGCCAAGAAATACGGTCAATTTATTGACAAGAACGGCGTATCGGGGCGTGTGAATATCCTTGTGGATGAGAACGGCAAGGTCATCTGGATAAAAGTCTATGATATCAAGCAAGTCCCCGATATCGAGGAGGTTCTTTCGGTTATCCGCGAGAAGAGCCCTGCGTAGGTTTCTTTCCGCGACTCTTCCCGTCTTTCTGCCATCAGTGTCTCGATATCTCTGAACCGATTTGCCGATAGCGGGGGTAGAACAATAGCGTCGCACCGGTCGAGAGAGCAGCGACGGTGAGCAGCGTCAACGGGACTCCGATGCGGGTGGCGAGTGCCCCGGCGAGAAGGTTGCCGAAGGGAACCGAGCCGAAGAAGGCAAGGGTGTAGAGACTCATCACACGCCCTCGCAGTTCCTCCGAGACACTTTTCTGAAGCAGGGTGTTCGCCGTCGCCATGACCGTCATCATGCCGAAGGCAGCGACCGCCAGTAGCAGCAGAGAGAGGACGAAGGTGTGTGAAACGGCAAGCGCCATGATGCCGCATCCGAAAACGGCGGGGGCAAAGGTAAGATGCCGCCAGAGGTCGTCATGGGGCCGACGCGAAGCAAGGTAGAGGGCGCCGCAGACGGCACCGACACCTGCCGCCGACATGAGATAGCCGTAAGTGGTGCTGTCGCCGTGAAGAATGTCGCGGGCGATGACCGGAAGGAGGGTGGTATAGGGCATGCCGATCAAGCACACGAAGGCAACGAGAAGAAGAATGCTCTTTATCGGTAGCGATCCACGGGCGTAGCGGATTCCGTCGAGGAACTGAGAAAGGATGCGGGCGTTGTTCGTCGTGTCTGATCGGCCGGGAATGTTCATGAACGCAAGGGCGGCGATAGTTGTCAGATAACTGATGCCGTTGATGAGGAAACATACCGCTTCACCCCACGCCATTATGATAAGTCCGGCCGCCGAGGGGCCGATGAACCGCGAGGCATGAAAGAGCGCCGAATTGAGCGCGACGCCGTTGGCGACATCATCGCGGCAGGTGACCATTTCGACGACGAAGGCATGACGCGCCGGCGCATCGAATGCCATCACGCTGCCGTGAAAGAGGCTGAGCGCGATGATGAGCCAGAGTGCTTCGATATGCAACAGAAGCATCGCCGCGAGGAGGAGTGCCTGCACCATGAAGAGGGACTGGGTAACGAGCAGTATCGCGCGTCGGGAGAACCGGTCGGCGGCGACACCGGTGACCGGCGCGAGGAAAAGAGTCGGTATCTGCGCCGAGAAACCGACCAAACCGAGCAAAAAGGGGGAATCGGTGAGCCGATAGACAAGCCAGCCGACCGCGACCTGCTGCATCCATGTGCCGATGAGGGAGAACGATTGACCGAAGAAGTAGAGCCGGTAATTGCGCGAACGGAGGGCGCGGAATGTGACGGCGAGAGACATACGGTTCTCCGGCGGAACGACCATCACTAACACCGGGTCGTCCGTGTGTCAAGGAGAAAGACGAAACTCCGAGGCGCCGCGGGTGACACTTTTCCGTGTCATTTTGGCGCACAGACGGTGCGATGAGTCTCCGATCCTGGCAACTGGCGGGAATCGCGCAGGAAGATTTTCGGCACGCAAGTTGCATATCTCGGCGTTTTTTGTACGATGACCCTCGGTGAACGAAAGAACAGGGAGGTTTCCGGGTGAAACGGTACGATGTGGCGGTGGTCGGGGCGACCGGCGTGGTGGGAAGGGAAATCCTCAAGATACTGGTTGAGCGCCGTTTCCCGGTGAAGCGGCTCACACCCTATGCGAGCGAACGGTCGCTCGGCGAGAGCGTCTCGCTTGGTGTGGAGGATCTGTCGGTGACGGTGCTTACCGAGGAGACGGCCGCGGCGGCTCGTCACGATATCGTTTTCTTCTGCGCCGGCACGCCGGTCTCCCGCCAGTTCGCGCCGCTTTTTGCGCGCAACGGCGCTGTCGTGGTGGACAAGAGTTCTGCCTTTCGTATGGAGCCAGATGTTCCGTTGGTCGTGCCGGAAGTGAACGGGCACCTCCTTTCGAAAGTGGCTCGCGGTGCCATCGTGGCAAACCCGAATTGCTCGACGATACAACTCGTGCCGTATCTCGCGCTCCTCGACGAACTCTTCGGCTTGCGTTCAGTGGTCGTAGCGACCTACCAGAGCGTCAGCGGGGCCGGACAGCAGGGGATAGACGCGCTTCATGACGAGGCGACCGCTCTGTTCTCCTGCCGCACCGCGGAGCCTTCCGCGTTTCCCCAGCGTATTGCGTTCAACCTTCTCCCGCATATAGACAAGTTCCACGCCGACGGCTACACCGTAGAGGAAAAGAAACTCGTCAACGAGTCGAGGAAAATCCTCGAAAAACCGAATCTTGATATTGACTGTACCGCGGTCCGCGTGCCGGTCTTCTTCGGCCATGCCGAGGCGGTGAGCGCCGATCTCGAGCGGGAAGCCGACCTTTCGGTGTTGCGCGCGGCGATCGCGCAGCGCCCGGTGTTTGCGCTCATGGACGATTTCGAGGAACTTCGTTACCCGACACCGGCCGATGCGGCAGGTCATGATGAGATATTCGTGGGCCGCTTACGCTACGGGCGCAGCGGTTCCGATCGGCGGCGCGTCAACGGGTGGGTGGTCGCCGACAATATCCGCAAAGGAGCGGCGCTCAACGGAGTGCAGATAGCCGAAACCATCATCGCACGAGGTGACCTATGAGAGACACGGCGCTGTTGTTCGCAGTGGCGGTGTGGACGACGCTCTCCGCCGCCGATCTGGAGAATCTCTCGTTTGATCCGTCTCATCGCCATATCAATAATGTGGGGGCGGTGGTGGTCTCCTTCGATCTGCCGGCACCATCGAGTGTAGAGGAGGCCTACCTCGAGGTGCGCATCGGTGCAACGGGGGTCACAATCCCCGGTAGCAGCGTCAATTCGGGATTTTCTCGCACCGATAATATGGTGACCGTCGCCGGAAGCGACCTCTACGCCCTTGCCGGTGGAGCGGTGTCCCGTGCTGTGACACAGCCGACGCCCGGTGACGAAACCCTTGCGGGCGATGATGAGGCGCCCGATGGCGACACGCTGACCACTGGCGACGACAGCAGCCTGAACGACGACACGGCTTTTCCCGACGCCGACATCTTCGACAGCGAAGTGCCCGATACCGAAACGCTCTGGCCATCGAGCCGGGACGGGCAGTATCAAGTGACGCTCGTGCTCCTCGTTGACCGCGACGCGGTTCCCGACTACGATCAAGACGCGGACGCTTACGATCACGATGTGGTGAGCGATGCCGATGTCGTAGTTCTCGCTCCGCGGGCCGTAACGGCGGGAAATGAAACCCGAGAGGTCTTCACCGTGACGCTCGACAATGTGCCGCCCGCGGCGCCGGAGGCGGCCACCGTCGAGGGCGGAAATCGGAAACTCGTCGTGACGGTGACGCCTTCTGTCAAGGACCTCTCCGGTAAGAGCGGTGAGCAGATTGGTGCTTACCATGTAACGCTCAGCGGTCTCTTCGAGAAGGGAGGTGTCGAGGAAGAAGCGATGCTGACCTATGTGAAGAGGCTTGTCGAGAGCGAGTGGGACGATGAGAGGCACTCGTTCACGCTCGAAGGGAAGAACGGGTACGCGCTCGTCAACAACGACGCGAACGACTCGATACACGCATATCGCATCAGGATCGTCGCCGAAGATCTTGCTGGCAATCGCGATGAAAGCGCCTTTTTTGAGACGACCGGTTCGGCGCAGACGACCGAAGGGTTCTGGTCACACTACAAGCGGGTCGGCGGAACCGAGAAAGGCGATTACTGTTTTATCGCTTCCGCTGCGTACGGTGATCGTGATCATCCCTTCGTGCGGACCTTGCGGGCATGGCGAGACGCTTACCTTGCGCCGCATGAGGCGGGACGGGCCTTCGTCGCGTGGTACTATCGCACCGGTCCGCTCCTCGCGGGGCTGATGGCGGAGGCCCCGGCCGCCCGGCCGCTCGTCCAGTTGTTCCTTTTCCCCTTTGTGGTGTGCGCATGGCTCATGCTCAACCCGTGGTTTCTCGCGGCGGCGATCATCGTTCCTCTCGCGGGAATGCGTCGGCGGGGGATACTCGTGCTTCTGTTTGTGGCGACAGCCCTGCCGGGCATTCTTGCGGCTGGCGACTCGGAAACGATAACGATGGATCGCGAGGTTTCCGAGAAGGAGAAAGAGCGATCAGTAAAAGAGAGCGAGAAGATAGATGTACACGGCGACTTTCTCTTCGCATTCGGATTCTACGATCCTTCGAGTCTCGACCGAAAGGTGGCTGGAAATCCCATTGACGAGGTGCTTACAAGCGACATCAACTTTCTTCCAGCCTTCCATTTCGGGATGGATGTTCCGGCGGGGAAGCACCTCAAACTGACGGCACATGCCGGTGTCGGCTTCGTCGAATTGCGAGGCCGTTCTCTGAGACTCGACGGCACCGCGGGAGCCGAGCGGAGCTACTTCTACATTCTGCCGGTCATGGGGGAATTGAAACTGCGGCCGGTTTATGAGTTTCCGGTTCGTCCCTATCTCGCCGCGGGGCTCGACTACTACTTCTGGTGGATCGTCGAGGATCGGAAACTGGCCGAAGACGGCGGCAAGTTCGGTTTACACGGGACCGCCGGCATCCAGATATCGCTCAACTTCATTGATCCCAAAACGGCGATAAAATTGCGCGAGGCGACCGGTATCCTTGATACCGCCCTCTTTGCCCACTATCGGCTCGAACGCGTTGACAACTTCTTCGCGAAGAGGGGATTCGATCTTTCATCGAGCCGGTTCGAGTTCGGCATCATATTCGACTACTGAGATGTATGTTCTGCACCTTTCGTTCTGCGGGGCGAACTACCACGGCTGGCAGATACAGAGCGATGTTCCCACGGTGCAGGGGACGCTCCACGAGGCGCTCAAACGGATACTCGATGCTCCCGATCTGCCGCCGCCGTCAGGATGCGGGCGGACCGACGAAGGTGTCCACGCCGTCGAGTTCATCGCCGCGGTGCGCGCGGTGCGGGAGATGCCGCCCGACAACCTTCGTCTCGGACTTAACTCGCTGCTGCCACCCGACATTCGCATCATGGCGGTCGAACGGGTCGCCGGTTACCGGAACGCCCGGACGCTCGTCGTGGGGAAGCACTATCGGTATCTCCTCTGCCGCACCGATACGCTCTCGCCGTTTGTCAATCACCTTGTCTGGCGTTGTGGTCGTCCGCTCAATACGGCGGCGATGCGAGCCTCACTGCGGCATCTTCTCGGAACGCACGACTTCAAGTCGTTCCAAGCCTCGAACACCGATGTCGAGGAAACGGAAAGAACGATCCATCAGGCGGCAGTCATGGAAGCGGGACCGCTCCTTGCCATAGATCTCGTCGGCGACGGTTTTCTCAAACACATGGTGCGCATTATCGCAGGGACGCTCGTGGAGATAGGGCGGGGCGAGCGAACACCCGAGGCGATGTCCGACATCGTTGCTGCTCGGAACCGCTCCAGCGCCGGCGTGACACTTCCGGGAAAGGGACTGTATCTGTGCAAACTGTTCCGCAGAGAAGAGGATCTCAGAAACTACGCGATACCACTCTTGTCCACCGATATCATCTGGCGCTGTCGGTAGCAAACCGTCGTTCAGCGGGGATGGTGTCTGGTGTGTAAAAAGTTGCCGATCGGTTCTTCGAGCAACGCCACGAGCGATGTATAGAGGAACCCGAACTGGAAAAGCATGAGGAACGGCACGCTGAACCAGAGGGCGCTGTAGATGGCGAAATAGACGGCATAGGTGAAGTAGAGGGCGAAGAAAAGTTCCAAGAAGGTGGTCCAGTTCACCGCCTTCGAACGATATGCGTTCGAAAAAACCTTCTGAAGGTGCGTCTTCCGAGGGCACTTCTTTGCCACATCGTATTTCGGTGTCCTTACGAAGGGGGTTTGGCGGCGCAGAAGCGCATCCATGACTGCCCGCGCGTTGTTGACGGTAAGGCCGATGCCGATGGACATGGTTATCGGCAGATAGATGAGCGGGATCAACCGTGATCGGTGAGCGACACTCCGTGTCTCGTTGATGACCATGACTTCTGCGAAGAAGTAGAAAATCATGACCGAAACGGTCGCCAAAATGAAGACCGGCATATCGAAAACAAAGACATCACCGATCCCTTGACGAAATCGGAGAAGGACATTTATCGGCAGCAGGAGGCAAAAGAAGAACATGAGGACATAGCCGAAGTTTGCCCCAAGATGGAAGAATGACTCCACTTTGACTTTCCAC
>CALITV010000274.1 GCA_938048925.1 uncultured bacterium
GGCGACGGTCGAAAAGGAGAAAAAGGGGAAACAGAGCACCAGCCCTTTTTCGGGGAAGAGAAAAAAGCGAAAAGAGGATCGCACGTCGACGGCCCCGGCTCGGAAAAGTGTCTCCGTCGTAACATCAGCCGAAGAGGGGGAGGAAGAGGAGGAAGGAAAGGAGCAAGAGAGGCGGACCTCCGCGCCGATAGAAGAACCGATGCCGGAGGAACTGCGCCGCAGGAAAGGATCCGACGAGGTGAAGTTCGTCAAGACGAATGTGCCACGGGGCGCGCCCGACGACCTTTTTCGACAGGGTTTGGGTTTCGAGCGGGCGGGTAACCGCCGAAAGGCGCTTGAGTACTACGAAGCGGCGTGCGACCGGGACTATGCGGTTGCCTGCTACCAAGAGGCAAAACTGTCGGGCGACAAACAACTCTATACCGTGAGCCGTTCGCTTTTCAGTAAGGAGTGTGCGGAAGGGAAAGCATATGCCTGCACCAACTACGGGACAATGTTGGCCAAAGGAGAGGGGGGCGCGAAGGATGCGGTGAAGGCGCGCGATGTGCTCGACCGCGCCTGTGAAAAGAAGCAAACGGTTGCTTGTCTTTACCTTGCCGGGATGTGGGAAAAGGGCGAAGGCGGCGTCATTCCCGACGAGATCATGGCGGCGAGGTACTATAAACGGGTTTGCGAACTCAATATGAAAGAGGGGTGCCGCCGTTACGCCGACCTTCTGGCGAGCGGATCGGCGGGCGAGACTGACGGGGAGAAGGCGGCGAAGTACTACTACTGGCGGGCGTGCTCCCTCGGAGACAAGACTTCGTGTCAGAAACAGTCTTCGCGGGATGAAAAGAGAGAGGAGAAGAAGTAACATAACATTGTAAAAAACCGATTCTTAAGTATTAGATGTGGTGTGAAAGGACATCGGTGGCGTTTTTTGAGGAAAGATGGAAGTCTGTAACGATGATTTGATGGCGGCACTCTACGGCGAGGCGCTCGATTTCGCGCAGACGCTCGACGAAGATCTTTCCAGTTTCCATTTTCTTCTCTCTTTCTTCACAACCCCCAGCGAGGTTACGGTGCTGTTCGAGGACCTCGGTCTCGACGAAAGGACCGTCACCGCCGCCTACCGCGAGGTCAAACGATGCAGCGCACGGGAAGGCGGGACGCTGATCGAACCGGAGGAAACGATCTCCGCCATCGAAAAGCGTGCCGGTTCCTTCGTGCAAGGCCAATCGGACGAGATCGCGCCTCTGCATCTGCTTCTTGCGATATTGAGCGAAAAGCGGAGCGTCGCTTACCGAATCCTCGAGGAAACAGGGCGACTCGGAGAGCTCCGGTTGCGCGCCATGAATGTGCTGACTAATCCGCCGCGCCGCGTCAGGAATCGCATCCTCGAGTTGCTTCAAGAGACGGTGCTCGTGCGGTCATCGGGATCTGTCGCGGCGGGATGCGACGATGCGACAGCCGAGACGAGCAAGAAAAATGACGCGTTTCTTTCTTCATCGGAAACTGCGTCGCCGGTCGTCGCATCGGAAAAAGAGGATCTCCCGGAGATATTCCGACAGTTTGGGCGCAATCTTACGGCGTTGGCGCGGGAAGGCATCCTTGACCCGGTCTCTTCGCGTGATCGAGAAATAACGCTCCTGCTCGACATCCTCGGGAGGAAAAAGAGCAACAACCCGCTTCTCGTCGGAGCGGCTGGCGTCGGTAAGACGGCCATCGTAGAGGGACTTGCCTGTCGTCAAAAAGAGGGCTTGCTCTCCGGTAAGATTATTTGGGAACTCAACCTTTCGGCACTCGTCGCCGGCACCGAATATCGTGGCGTGCTGGAGCAGCGGATGGCAGGCCTCATATCGGAGGTCGAGCGGTTGAAAAACCGCCTCATCGTGTTCATTGATGAGATCCACCTGCTCGGAAGCGAAACACACGAGATGGTGGCGAACATCTTGAAGCCGTCGCTTGCGCGGGGAGAATTCCCTTTGATCGGGGCGACGACTCCCGAGGAGTTCAAACGGTTCATCGCCCGCGACCCCGCGATGGAACGGCGCTTCACGATCGTGAAAGTGGAAGAACCTGACGGCGAGGCGTTGCAGAGCATCGCGCTTTCGGCGGCGCGTTCGCTTTCGGCCTACCACCATGTTCGACTCGATGATGCGCGTTTCGTGACGGCGGCGATAGACCTCTCGAACCGCTACATCTCGGGGAGGAGCCAGCCCGACAAGGTGCTGACGCTACTGGATACTCTCGGTTCCGTTTTACAGCGCCTCGGCAAACGGGAGGCGGAGATACGCGATCTGCTTGAACTCGTCAGTGCGCGCTCCGGTATCCCGATCGAGAACCTGCTTCTTGACGGCACCCACATCTTGCGAACGCTCCCCGAACGGCTCGGATCGGCGGTGAAGGGACAAACGGCGGCGAAGGAGCGTATCGCTCGGCTTCTTGCGCGGCGATTCGTTCGGAAGGAACCGCATCGTCCCATCGCTTCGATGGTGTTCGCCGGTCCACCCGGTGTCGGCAAGACCGAGACGGCTCGGGCGTTGGCCGCCTATTTTTTCGGCTGCGAAAGGCGCCTCGTCTCTTTCGATATGAGCGATTTTCGCGAGCCGCATACTGTTGCGCGCCTTGTCGGCGCGCCGCCCGGCTATACCGGTTACGAGGAAGGAGGACTACTCACCGAGGCGTTCCGCCGGGAACCCTATCAGATTCTCCTCATCGAAGAGGCGGACAAAGCGCACCCCCATGTGCTCTCCGTGCTGTCGCATCTCGTCGCCGAAGGCTCCGTCGCCGACAGCCGGGGATTTTCCGTTTCGTTCGCCAACGCGATCGTGGTGATGACTTGCGGTATCAGCGCAGGTGATCCCGTTGCACGTCTCGGTTTCGGAAACGAAGTCTCATCGTCGTCTTCTTCGTCGGAGGCGCTGCGCGCTAAGGTTGAGAAAACACTGTCGCCGGAGATCGTGAGTCGGGTTGACGATGTGGTGGTGTTCGTTCCTTTTTCGGATGACGAATGGTGCTCGGTGGCCGAGCATCACATCACGAAGACAGTGACTTCCATCTGTGAGAACTATGGTGTTTCGGTGAGCATTGACGATATCTCTCTGATATCTTCTTCACTGGTAATGTCCCTCGGCCCCGCCGAACGGCAACAGGGAGCCCGCGCCGTGCAGCGATGGGTCGGCGTGCATATCGAATCGCCGATCCTCGACGCAGTGGCGCACACAGATCCCGGCGTTGCGCTGAAGATATCTTTTGATGCGGCCACGGGAAAAGTCCACTGCCGGCTCTTTTCCTCGAACGGATGAGAAAACGGCGCGCCGAATCGGCGGCGCTTTTTTCCTCAAAACGAAAACAACCCGGTCGGAAGAAACGGTTGCTCGGAGTGTTTATATGCCCTTGTGATTGCGAGAGAAAAGAAACATGCTCGGAGAGAGAGCCGTAGGTAAAAAAAATCTTGACATCCCTCCGCAAACAACATAGCCTACCTCGAGTTTGTGAGGTGTACCAACCATCTATAGGGACGAATTATGAAACAGACAAAGATGGCGGTTTTCGCGATGTTCGTCGCGCTGGTTCTTCCTCTTGGCATGAACGCTGCCGATCTATTTGACCTCGAGGGAGGCGCTCAAACCGAAGAACAGGCTCCGCAGGCATCTCCGGCGGCTCCGGAAGAGGCGGCGCCGGCCGCATCGGAGACGGCGCAACTGGCCGTTTCTCAAGCAGCGGCCGATCCGAAGCTCGAGAAGGAGATGAGGGAACTGTCGGTAGAGAAGAGAAAGAAAATCAAGGTCGTTCAGAAGAGGGAATTTTACAAAGAGAAACGTTTTGAGATGGGGATCGGATTCGGATTCATCGTGGGCGACTGGGATGATTCCATGACAGTCGGCGCGAATGTCGCTTACAACATCAACGATCTGTTTGCGGTCAAGGGACAGTTTTTCTACGCTCCGATCAACTGGGCCCGCGAAACACGCAAGCAGGTTGACGAACTCAACGCCGAGGTCTCTTCGAGCAATGTCGTGATGGGCGGCGGCGTTTCGTGCGTTTTTACGCCGTTCTACGGTAAACTCAGCCTGTTCGGCGACTTCATTCCGAAATACGACCTTCAGATTTCCGCTGGCGGCAATTACTATCAGGTCCTTCTCGAGAAGGGAAATCGCTCGGAAACGGGGCATCGCTTTGCGGTGAACATAGGACTCGATGGCCGCTTTTTCATCACCAACAATTTTTTCCTCTCGCTTAACCTCGACTGGTTTCTCATGCGTGACGAGCGCTTCAAGTTGGGTTCGACGACCTCCGCGAAGAGTGCGTATCTCAAGACCGACATGCTCTTCACTATCAACTTCGGCATGTTTTTGCCGTTTGCCGACTGATGAGGGGGAAACGAAGCATGAAAACGATCGTGCGTCTCGCCATCTTCGCCGTCGTCGCTCTTGTGGCGCTCTCCTGCGCCGAGCAGTTGACGGTGCGCGAACAGGAGATGAAGAAGTATGAGAAGATAGACCCGGCGGTCGTCCATGGTATGCCGGATGCCATCAAGCGGGTGGTGGAGGCTTACAACGACGGTGATTACTACACTGCCGCCATAGGGTTCTATGCCATCATGAAGAACGGCGAGTGGGCGCGTCTTCATGAGACGGCGCGCTACTATTATGCCGAGGCGCTCTTCCGCATCGGCCTCTATCAGGCGGCCGAGTATCAACTGGCCGAGATATTGTTCGAAGGGCCGTCGAGTCACTATTTCGTCTCGGCTCTGCTCAAACTCCTTGCCGTCACCTATGAGACAAAGGACGAAAAGGTCCTCTTTGCCGTTCTCTCCAATGTGGATTATAACGCCCTGCCAAAGAAGTTCGCGAACGAATTGGTCTATTACCTCGGTAAAATCAACTTCTACAAAGGGCAGGACGAAGAGGCGCTCAAGTTTTTCACACAGGTGAAGGACTACTCGTCGTTCTATCCCTTGGCCACCTATTTCATGGGAGTTATTCAGGTCCGTCAGCGAATGTATGCCGAGGCGATGAAGAGTTTCCAAAAGATTATGGAAATGCCCGACGACCTGTATGTCGGTGCCGACATCAAGCAATTGAAAGGCATGGCTGAACTGGCACTCGGTGAACTCTACTACGCCGCCGGTTTTGACGAGAAGACGAAAAACAAACTTGCGATGTTCAATGTCGCGCTCAATTACTTCAATAATGTGGATCGCCGTAACCCGCAGTGGTTCGAATCGCTCTTCGCGCGTACATGGGCGTCGCTCATGATCAGCCGTTTCGATACGACACTTGGCACGGTTGTGACACTCGGTAGCCCCTTCTTCACCGACATCTATTTCCCCGATGTCTATGTGGTCGAGGCGGTCACCTTTTACAACCTCTGCCGTTATAAGGAGGTCAACGAGGTTATTGACAAGTTCTTCCTCGTCTATCCCGATTACCGGCAGCGTCTTCAGTCGTGGCTCGAAAATGTCTCGACAAAAACAGGGCTTGATGTCTATAAAGAACTGCTTACCATGTATCGCGACGCTTCTTCGGGGAAAGCAACACCTCTGCCGGAAGCGATACTTCGCCACATTCTTTCCGATCAGCAGTTCTTGCGAGAGTATGCGCACATCAAGGAAGTCGAACGCGAAGCGGTCTTGATAGAGGAAAGCCCCGAGAATTTCAAAAAGAGCGTCATCGCGGACGACCTTCAAAAGAAGATGGCATATCAGTTGGCGAATCTTCGCAACGAAACCGGTAAGATGTTGGTCAAAAAACTGCACGAGGTGGCACAGGAACTTACGCAACTCATCGCCGACATGAAGGCGATCCGTTTCGAAATGACCGATAAACTCAAAGAGACCTACGAAAAAGAAGAACTGTATGGCAAGAAGATGAAAGAGGCCTCCCTAAAAGAGGAGAAGTCGTATTCCCCCGCTGTCCCGGAACGCACCTACTACTGGCCATTTGACGGCGAATACTGGGAAGACGAACTAGGCTACTACTTTTACAACATCCAAAGCGCCTGCGTCGAGGAATGAACAACTTAACGGGAAGGAAGTGATATGGCTCGTCCGGACATGATGATGAAAAAGATTCTTGCGGTTGTCGTGGTGTTGCTCATGGCGGGAACTCTCTTCGCCGCGCGCGAGAAAAGGAAGGCCGAAGAGGCACCCAAGGAGACAAAAGGCCCCGCGAAGATGGCGCTGGAACCGTCTCGGGTTCAAATTGACTCAAAAGCGATGGCTCAAAGAGACAAGGCCATAGAGCAGCTCAACGAACTCATCAAAGATTTCCCTGAAGGACCCAAAAAGGCGGAAGTGTATCGGCGTCTTGCGGAACTTTACTGGGAGAAAGCGCGCGGTATCAAGGCCGTCATCATGGAAGAATACAACAAACTGACCGATAAGTACTACGAACTCAATGATCCCAACGCCCCAATGCCGGAACTCGACTTGAAAGAGGCGTGGAAATGGAACGAGAAAGCGATAGATGTCTGTGAGTTCATCATCAAGAAATATCCCGATTTCACCAACATTGATGAGGTGTACTTCTTCATGGCCTCCAACCTCATGGAGGTAGGAAAGCCGCTTCCTGCGATCCGCTACTATACATTGGTCACCGAGAAATATAAGAACTCGAAGTACGCGGCCGATGCTTTCTACGAGATGGCCGAATACTTTTTCAACAACAACAATGTCTTCAAAGCAATGCCCGCATATAAGGCGATCATTGACGGGTATCCGAACAACCCATTCTTCGGTTTTGCACTTTATAAGTACGCGTGGTGTCTTTACAATGTCGGCGAGTATGAGGAGTCAATCAAGGTTTTCCAACAGGTCGTCGAATATTCAAACAAATTCAACAAGGTCGAGTTGAAGGAAGAGGCGCTCAAGGACATGGTCACCCCCTACGCCGAAGCAGGTAGCGTTGATGAGGCGGAAAAATACTTCAAGACCATCGTCAAGGAACACAAATACTTCGTGATGGTCTTGGTCAAGCTTGCCAGCATCTATTTCGAGCAAGACAAGAACGAGGAAGCGATAAAGATATATCGTAAATTGATGAGCGAAGTGCCGACGGCGCCGGAGTGTCCCCAGTGGCAAAAGCAAATTGTCGAGTGCTATAAGAAACTCAACATGAAGGACAATGTCCGACTGGAAATAGTGAACTTGGTGGAAAAATACGGCAACCCCGACTCGGCATGGGCCAAAGCTAATGCCAAAAAAGATCCCACCGCCGTTGAGAGCGCCATTCAGACGGCAGAAGCCAATCTCAGGATATTGCTTGTCGAGTACCACAACGAGGCACGCAAAACGCAGTCGGAGAAGACATGGCAGGTGGTCGAAGAGCTCTACCCGAAGTATCTCAAGTTCTATCCGAAATCGGAAGCGGCGTATGATATCCGCTTCAATTACGCGGAATTCCTTTGGGAGAAAAAGAAATATGCGGAAGCGGGTGACCAATACCAAATCGTTGCCGATCTAAATCCTCGCGGGCATCATTTCGAGGACGCCTCCTATGGCGCCGTTTCGGCGTTCGGCATGTTGCTTCAGAAAGAACAGGAAAAACGCAACGCAGAGATTAAACAGGGGGTGGCTAATCGTAAGAAGGCGGGCGACTCCAACATTGATGAGGCGAAAATAACAATCGCGGGACAAACACAGGGTGTGGCCGTTAAGAAAGGGATTCCTCCGGAGTTTCAGCCGAAACCAATCCCAGAACTCGAACAGAAATTTATTAAGGCGTGCGACACCTATATTAAGAATATCCCCCGCTCCAAGTATCTCGTTGATATCATCTACAAACAGGCGGTCACCTATTACGCCTTCAACCATTTCCAAGAATCGGTCCCAGTGTTCGAAATGATCGTTCAGAAATACCCTCGTGATGATCTCGCCGTTTTTGCCGCCGATCTCATCATGGATTCCCTCAACATTACCCAAGACTGGGAGGCGATCAGCAACAAGGCTCGGGAGATGCTTCGAAACTCGGCACTCATCTCCGGCCGCAACCGTCTCAAGGACGATCTCGAGAAGTTCAAAGAGATGGCGACCTTCTATGCCGCCGAGCTCCCCGCGCAAAACAACAAACCTTTGGAGTCGGCGGAGCGTTATATAGCTTTTGTGACCGAATTCCCCGGCTCGAAGTTCAACGATATTGCCCTTAATAACGCCATCTACTATTATGCGAAAGGCGAGGATCTTTATAAATCGATTCGCGTGCAGGAACGATTTTTGAGCGAAAGCGGAAAGGTGTACAAGGAGTCCAAACTGCGCAACGATATCATGTTCGGCCTTGCTAAGAACTATGAAGCAATCGCCTACTACGACAAGGCGGCAGACCTCTACATAGAGTTCATGACAAAGGCGCCGCAACATAAAAACGCCGGTGATGCGGTTTTCAACGCGGCGGTTCTTTACGAGGCGCTCGGCAATACCGAAAAGGCCCTTGATAACTATAAACTTTACACGGATAAGTATCTCAAGGACGAGAAAGAAAAAGAAAAGATAGCTCTTCAGTTCGGGTATATCTGGATGCGCAAGGGAAAAACATATTATGACAAGGCAAAGAAAGGATTCGAAAAATTCCTCTCGACCTACACGCAGATGAAAGGCCTGAAAGACTACCGTTATCTCGACAAGTCGGGCAACTTGACGGGGAAGAACGATACTACCCCGGTAGAAGTCTCTAAGGGAAGTCTCAACACCATTTTCGCTCTCTATGCTTCGATGGTGAAGATGTCGAAGGAAGAAGGGAAAATGGATGAGTACTATAAATACATCGATATTATATTGCAACTTTACAAGAACGGCCAGTTCAAAGAAAAAGAGGACTTTGCCGAAACGACACGCGATACCATAGCCGAAGCTCTGCTCGTGGAGACTGAGGCAAAGTTCAATGAGTTCATGGCCATTGATTTTAATGTGAAATACGACAAAACAATCAAGTACAAACCTGACGAACTCCAGTGGGACGATGAATCGAAAATTCCCAAACACATAAAAAAAGAGATGGACGCTTTTAAC
>CALITV010000275.1 GCA_938048925.1 uncultured bacterium
ACTATTGGCGGCTCTTCATCGGGCCCACCCATTTTTCGTTCACGCTCTTCGGTCGCACATTTCTGATGCTCAATACCTACGACGGCACCGCCGAGCGACGAGCCTCCGGGAATCCTATCGGTATCGGGAACAATGCGGCGGCGCCCGTAAGCAACTATGGGGGATTCGTCGGTGATCGTCAGATGACATGGCTTCTCGCAGCGTTGAAGCACGATAATGTGTTCGGTCTTTTCTCGCACCATCTGCCGCTCGGTATCGTCGAGAAAGATTACGAATACACGGCAATGGAGAAATACCCGAAGAATAAAATCATAGGGGCTTTATGGGGAGAGGAATGGAACTACGAGAGCCTTGCGTACGATAGTGATCTTACCGACACGATTTTCGGCGAGACGAATCGCTTCAACACCGGGACCCGTTTGGTTTCGGCGCTGGTGGCACAGACACCATATCCGCCGCTCTATTTTTCGGGGCATGCGCATCGCGACCGCGTATTTCATTACGAATCGGGGGCAGAGGTAGTTTCCGGTACCGGGCTATTTGCGCCGGCGCCGATGGATTTTGTCCAAACCAACACTGCGGCGAGTTCGGGGGAAACCTACTGGGGTATCCGCCGCGTGTATCACGATCTCGATACCGGGGTGACGAGTTTCGGGTATCTTTGTGCCGATGATACCGACTGCAATCCCGATCGGGAAGGAGAGAAGGCCGGTTTTCCCTCGCTACCGCTTGGGAATTTCTGGGTGCGCTACCGTGCCGGAACGACCGAGTCGCTCTACCTCGGCGGCGATGGTATTTCGGAGACGGCGCAGGCCGAGGTGACGAACTTTCTGCCGACCGATGAGGCGGTGCGTCTCCGTTTTATGATGCCGGCGCGCGCCGATGGCTACCGTTTTGACCTCGAAGACTGGGTGATGGATGACGCCATGCTGTCGGCCGATCGCAAGACGATTTTGATGACCGCGAAAGGCATGGTTCCCGCCGGATCGCCGAAAGAGGATTTCCTCCAGCGGAAGTTCACCAAGAGCGTGGTGGCAGTGACCATTTTCACCGACACCGTCGCGGCACCGGAGCCGCAGGTCACCTATGCCGACACGATAACGGAAAATGAACCGCTCTCGTTTACCGTCACCAATGCCGACGATTATTTCCACCTCATCTGGCACCGCGACGGTTTTCCCGTTGACGATGGAGAGAAATTCACCGTGAAGTTTGCGCACTATCATCCGCACGAAACGATAGATCTTCTCTATATTGCCCGAAACGGCGCCTTTGGGCAGCGCACCTTCGTCGTAACGGTCACCACAGAAACTTCTCCCGACGAAGATATGGTGATAACCGACGAGACCGCAGTGTCCGACGATGTCTTCGACGAGGATCTGGCTACCGACACCGAAACGCCCGCCGAAACGCCCGAGACATCAAGTTCTCCGGATGCCGACACAGCAGACCCGGAAGAAACCGGCTGCGGTTGTTCGCTTTTGTTTTAGTGCTTTTTAATTTTCCTGCGTTACACTTCTTCTAGTTTTTTTACGAGGAACACACATGCTCCGTTTTTCCATCGTCATACCGTCGCTGAACCAAGGACGCTTCATCGGCGAGACGCTGCGTTCCATAGCGGCACAGAACTATCCTGCCGCCGAGGTCATCGTTCGCGACGGCGGCTCCACCGATGAGACGGCTGCTGTTGTCAAGGACTTCGGCCCGCTCGTCACGCACTTTGTTTCGGAGCGCGACAACGGACAGTCGGATGCCCTCAACAAAGGCTTCGCGCAGGCGACCGGCGATATCTATGGCTGGATGAACGCCGACGACATATACCTTCCGGGCGCATTCGCGGAGGCGGCGCGCATCTTCGAAGCGCACCCCGCCGTCACGGTGGTCTATGGCAACTGGGTGACGATAGACGCGGTGGGACGCGAGATTGCAAAACACTACGCATTGAAGGCGCGGCGGCCCCATTTCTCCTACGAGAATCTTGACGCCTACAATCAAGCGATGTTCTGGCGTCGTGAAGCACACGAACGGTTCGGAAAATTCGACGAGAACCTTCACCGCCTAATGGACGATGACCTCATCATGGCGCTCCTGTTGAACGAAGGGCCGGAACGGTTCCATCGCACCGACGCCTTTCTCGGCGCGTTCCGTATCCACGAGGAGCAGAAGACACCTGTCGCGGCGATAGACGAAAGACAGCGCGCAGAACAAGAGTACCTCGATCGGAAATACCATTTTACGCCTGCGGGGTCCCTGCGCGGAAAGATCTATCGTCTCCGCTACCGGTGGCACCAACTTGCCGATTCGTTGACGGCCGGAGGTTTGCGCTATACGATCCATAAGGCAAGAGAAGGTCTCCAGAAAAGGAGAGGACTATGGTGAGAATTGCTGTTGCACTTGTTCTTGTGGTCTCATTGAGTGCGGTCGCGCAAGAATCGGTCGGCATCCATATCCGTGAACTCCTGCGCTACCGTGATGTCATGCCATTGCACACCTATGCGCCGTCGCCGGTGCTCCGTTTTGCCGAGAAAGGAGAACCGATCATCGAAAAGCGGGTTTTCGGGTACCTGCCCTACTGGGCGAATGACACCGCCCATCTCCGCTATGCGCTCCTTACCGACATTGGCTATTTTTCGTGCGAACTCGGGAGCAATGGCGCTCTCGGTAACTGTCACAACTGGCCTGCCGCCGCACCGATTGCCGAGGCGCATGGATACGGACTGAAGGTGCATCTGGTGGTCACTGGCTTCGACAAAACCACCGTGCTCGCACTGGTTAAAAACGCAACTCAGAAAAACACCTTTTTCGCGGCGACCTACGAAAAGGTGACAGCTGCCGGCGCCGATGGCCTCAATGTAGATTTCGAGGTTTCGAGCGGTTCCGACAGTGCCGCGATCGCTGCCTTCTTCCGGGATTTGGCCGCCTATTTCCATGACCGATCGCCCAATCTCGAGGTATCGGCGGCACTCTGGGCTGTTGACTGGCAGAATACCTTTGCGATCGGCGACATGAACGGCATGGATTTCTTTTTCATCATGGCGTATGACTACCACTGGAAGGGGGGAGACCCCGGTCCGGTGTCACCATTGGTTTCTCACAGCCCGTGGCCCGAAGGCGGCATCTGTGTAACGCGCTCGTTCAATGACTATGCCGTAAAACTGGGGAACAGTGGGCTTCATCGTCTCCTTGTAGGATTCCCTTACTATGGCTACGATTGGCCGACCACCTCGGCGGCGGTTCCGGGGACCAAAACGGCGAACGCCGTTTCGGTCACCTTCCAGAATATCGCCGTTACCGATCCCACCTATGATCCTGGATCCGAGACGGTATATCGCGCCTATTATGAAAGTGGATGGCACCAGATGTGGTTTGATACTCCCGAAACATTTGCGAAAAAGATGGCTTTTGTTGCGCAGCAGCCGGCCGGAGGCACCGGGATGTGGGCGCTTACCTATGACGGTGCCGGTGATGAATTCTGGCGCGAGATCGCGATCGCGCTGACCCCGCCGGGCCCCGGTTCACCCGAAAATCCTATTGTTATTGCCGCCTTTCCCTTTGTTGATGAAGGAAACACCTATTTTTACCGTTCCGATGTGTTCGATGCCTATACCTGTGATCATTACCCGAACAGCAACGCGATCAACGAGGAGGGGCCGGAGATCGTTTACCGTTTTACCGTCGCGAGCAGCGGTACCCTCTCGGCCGTGCTGACGAAAGGGGAAGGAGGTGACCCCGCGGCACGCGAGGACCTCGATATCCATCTGCTTCGGAGCCTCGATCCGAGTGATTGCATCGCCCGTGCTCATGTCTCGTTCGAAGAAACACTCGATCCGGGAACCTACTATCTCGTGGTTGATTCGTATGTCACCGCTGCTGGTGTCCGCAAAGGAGGTGCTTACCGTCTCGAGGTTTCGTGGGATGGCGATGAGATGCCCGACGAAGGAAAAGATGAAGGAGGGGAAAACGAGGACGACTTATTAAGTGACGAGGATCGAGTAGCGGAAGAGGTCTTCGATGAACCCACGCCAGACACCCCGATACTGCCGGAAGGTGAGACCGAGGCCGATAGTTTAGGAGAAGAAGAGGAAGGGGATGTTCGTTCCGACGGAGGCGATCTCCTTCTCGACGATGCCGACACCACCCATTCCTCCGCAAAGGGATGTGGCTGCTTCCTCGTGATTTGACAGAGGCGAAAAAAGAACTTATGGTAACACCGTGAGGTTTTGTTCGAGGGGGCCGTCATGAAAAAACGTCACTTGGCGGTGTATGTGGCCGGGCTTGTCCTCTTGGTTCTCCTTATCGCGGGAAACCTGTTGGTCTTCTCCCGCATCAGTCTGTTCAAGGATGATGCCTCGGTCATGGGATTACATAATACGCTCCTCGGCGGCATCCAGCGCGCCATCGTGAAAATCGAGTTCGGCGACAAGGACGCGGATCTGTGTATCGAAGAGACGGACCGGTCTCTTGCTCTTCTTGTAGACTATGCGGCGTCGTTCGAAGATACTGACATCAACAACGCTCTCGCCGAGATAAAGAAGAATTGGGGGGAACTCAAAGACCTCCTTCTCCTGTATCGTAAAAGTTCCGCCCCCGAACTGCGAGGACAACTTCTTAACGAAAGCGATCGGTTATGGGAAAAAACAATCAGGGCAATTGCTTTGATGCGACACGATATCGAGCGGCGCGTGAAATTGTTCTACTTCCTCATTCCCAATCTTATTTCTCTGTTCATACTGCTTCTGTTCGGCATCATCTTCGGGCGCCTCTACCTGCGGCACCGGCTCCTTACTCTCGCTACGCATGATCCGAGCGGTGCGCTTACGAGACCGGCCTTCGAATACATTCTCCAACAACACCTCATGCTGGCCGACCGCTATGAGCGGCCGAGCGCGTTTCTCATGTTCACCATCGAAGAGCAGAACCGACTCGCCGAGCATGGCCGTGAAAAATACGAAAAGGTAATGACGATACTTGTTGATCTCATTGGTCGAACCCTGCGCCGTACCGATGTCCTCGCCCGTTTCGGGGCCGACCGCTTCGGCATACTGCTTCCCGAAACCGACTTGCCGCGCGCGCTACGCCTCGCGTCGAAGATACGCGACGAGGTGCTCGCTTTCCACTTTGGACCCGAACCGGTTTCGCTGGTCATCGGGGTTACTCAATTCGCGCCGGGCGAGTCGGTGGATATCTTCGTCGGTCGTGCCGAAAGCGCCCTCGTCAAGGCGCTCAAAAGCGATGACAAGAAAATAGAAGCGCTTTGATCGCGGAGGATGTCATGAAATTCATTTTCGTCGTTGTCGCGGCGTTGTGTCTCGTGCTGTCGTGCGCAACGGTGCCCTCTGTGCCGACGGCGAGAAAAACGGAAGCATCCTCCTCTCATTTCGATCGCTATGAACGCTACCTTATCACGAGCGGATCTCCTGACGAAGTGATGACGATCGTCGAGAACGATACGCCGGCCGGGGAGACTTTTCTCCGGGAGAAAGCACTGACGGTCGATCCTACCGATCCGCTGCTCGACCACCTTGCGATACGGATGCTCGAGACGGTCAAGAAGGCGCCCGGTGTCGGTATCGCCGCGCCGCAGGTCGGCATCAGCCGCCGCGTGGCGTGGGTTCAACGGGTGGACAAGCCCGACAAGCCTTTCGAGTTCTACATCAACCCGCGCATCACCGAATTCGGTCCTGAAAAGGCGGTTGGATGGGAAGGGTGTCTCTCGGTTCCCGCCGGCTTCGGACAGGTAGAGCGTTCAACATGGGTGACGGTGGCGCATGACACCAAGGAAGGCAAAACGGTCTCGGAACGGATCGAGGGATTCGCCGCCGTGATATTTCAGCACGAACTCGATCATCTCGACGGAGTGCTCTTCATAGATCGGAAACTTCCCGGAGAACTCGTTCCCAAGGAACAGTACTACGAAATGCGCCGCAAGGAAAAGGAGGCGGCAGAGCACAATGATCCGGTCCCGGAGCCGGCCCCAGCCGAATAGCCGTTCATTTTTTCAGAAAATCGAGTTCGGGGCTCGAAGCCTGCGCGGTGTCGTATTTTTTGGGGATACCGGCGGTACGGGCGACGAGCGCCGCTTCGACTGCCATTTTGAAGGCTGCTCCCATCGCAACGGGGTCTTTGGCGGTCGCTATCGCGGTGTTGACGAGCACCGCGTCGGCGCCGAGTTCTATGGCGGCGGCGGCATCCGACGGCGCACCGAGCCCTGCGTCAACGACGACGGGAACGCGCGACTGTTCGATGATTATCCGTATCATCTCGCGCATGATGAGTCCCTTATTGGTGCCGATAGGGGCCGCGAGCGGCATTACCGTCGCCGATCCTGCGTCTTGGAGCCGGAGCGCCAGCATCGGATCGGCGTTGATGTAGGGAAGCACCGTGAATCCCTTCTTCACGAGAACTTCTGTCGCCTTGAGTGTTTCGACAGGGTCGGGAAGGAGGTAGCGCGGTTCGGGGGTAAGTTCGAGTTTTACCCAGCGCGGAAGCCCTGCCTCGGCCGCCATTTCGGCATAGTAGATCGCCTCCTCGGCGGTTCGGGCGCCGGCGGTGTTGGGAAGTACCGTAATGCCGGGGCAGGCGAGGAGCGGTTTCAACAAGGACTCGGTGGTGCCGCGCAGGTCTATCCGACGGAGCGAAGCGGTCACTACTTGGGTGCCGGACGCCTTGACCGCCGCTATCATTGCTTCGGGTGACCGGTATTTGCCCGTTCCCAGAAAAAGGCGTGAAGAGAAGACGAAGGGACCGATGCGAAGTTCGTTGCTCATGCGTCACCTGTTCAGTTCGAGCATCCGTTCGAGAGCACGGCGCGCTTTGGCCGCTATCTGGTCAGGGACGGCGACGGTCGGTTCTTCCTCAGAGAGCGCCTGCGCAATGCTTTCGAGCGTTATTTTCTTCATGTTCTGGCAGTAGAGTGTCGGTGCGGTAAGTTCGAAGAACTCGGCACCGGGATCATGGCGTCGAAGGGTGTGGATGATCCCCTGCTCGGTTACTACGAGATAGCACCGGTGCTTTTTCTCTTTCACGAGAGCCGCCATGCCGCCGGTCGAAAGGATGTAATCGGCCTCCCGGCGCGTTTCGGGGGTGCACTCGGGGTGCATGAGCACCACCGCATCGGGGAATCGTTCTTTTGCTGCGCGCACCTGTTCCGGCGTTACCTGCTGATGAACGGGACAGAACCCGCGGTGGAAAACAAAGCGTTTTTCCGGGATTTGTTCAGAAACCCACGAGCCGAGGTTGCGGTCGGGGACGAAGATGATTTCTTCTTCGGGAAGATTTCGCACGATGCGGACCGCCGACGAACTCGTTACACAGACATCGGAAATCGCCTTGACCTCGACCGACGAGTTCACATAGCAGACAACCGCCGCTGAGGGGTGTTCTTTCCTCAGGCGAAGAATGTCGGATGGCGCGATCATGTCGGCAAGGGGACATCCCGCTTCGTAGACCGGCAGGAGCACCTTTTTATCAGGGGCAAGTATCGCCGCCGTTTCGCCCATGAACCGGACGCCGGCAAGCACGATGATGCTCGCTTTTTCCTCGGCGGCGCGGCGCGCAAGTTCGAACGAATCGCCGACGAGATCGGCGCTGTCCTGAACCTCGGGCCGCGTATAAGTGTGTGCGAAAAGGAGGGCGTTTTTTTCTTTTTTGATCGCCGCGATGCGGCCGGCGATGTCAACAGCCATAGGTTTTCAGACGCTTACCACCTTGGTAACCTCCGGGATCGCCTTCTTGAGTTCGTGTTCGATGCCCATTTTGAGCGTCATCTGCGACATCGGACACCCGTAGCAGTGACCGCGGAGCGCCACCTTGACGGTGCCGTCATCGGTCACCTCTATCAACTCCACATCGCCGCCGTCGCGTTGAAGCATCGGGCGCACCTTGTCGAGAACTTCCTGTACCTTGTTCTTCCAATTGGTTTCCGTCATTGGATCCTCCGTCTCATCTGATTTGCAAAAGACATCTTTTTGAACGATACACCCGGCACGGAGTAAGTCAAGCAGGGGAGAGGTAAAATAGTTGTTGACATCTGTTTCGGTGCCGCTATAGACTCGCTTGTTAGATAGAGTAGCCGAGTACCTTTTTATGGAGGGTAACATGCGTTCCATCGGTTTGTTCGTTATCGTTCTTTCGTGCTCGCTCCTCGTGGCGGCGACGCCGTTCAAGCGGGCCGAAATCAAGTTCGTCAAGGATGTCCCGGTCATGGTGAAGGGTCTCAGCGCGCCGCTCAAAGCGGAGCCGGCGGCGGTCGAGCGCTTCATCACGAAGGAGTTTTTCCCTGCTTTCGGTCTCGGGAAAGATCTCACGCTCGTTCCGTTTCGCACCTTCAAAAGCGGCGTTACGAGCATCTTCAAGTACGGCCACCAATACAAAGGGTGGACGGTCGAGGGGCTCTACACCACCGTTTCTCTCAAGAACAACAGGGTCTATCGGGTGACCAACGGTATCGGTAAGATAGACCTCGATCTTTCGAAAGTCGTCGCTCCTGAAGTGGCAGTCAAAGTCGCAATGAAGCGGCATTTCCCGAAGATGCCTACCGGGATTGTTCCGAACATGGTCGAGAAGGTCGTCGTGCGGGTCGGCGGCGTCTATATGCCGGCCTACAAAGTACGCCTCGTGCCGTTCCACATGGCCGACAACCGCGTTTACTATGTGCACGCAAAAAGCGGAAAACTTATCTTCGCTCGCAACAAGGTAATGTTCGATGATGCCGATGTTCTTCTCTCCGACGAGCCGGCTGTTGCGCTCGATACCGCGAAGGTTTATGAGAAGAATCCGATCACGACGCCCAATCTCGTCGAGGTGACTCTTCCCGATGTCGCGGCGGCCGACGACCCCGATCTCGCAGCGAACGCGCAGGGATTTCTCACCGGTGCAAAAGATGAGGCGGGAATCCGCCGGATAAAAGGTTGGAACTGTCCCGACAAAGGAGAGAAGTTCCCCATTTCGCTCGGCGGCTACAATGCTACCCCTCATCTCTGTTCGCCGACCCAACTTGCCAACAAAAAGCAGAATGGGAGTTTCATCTACGATGATTGCGAGGGAGGTATGAGATATAATG
>CALITV010000276.1 GCA_938048925.1 uncultured bacterium
GTGGACCGCCGCGACGGGACGGCGGTCACAGTGGACGATTGCGCTGCCTTCTCGCCGATCGTCTCGGCGTTTCTCGATACGCAGGAGGGATTCGATTTCCGGTATCATCTCGAGGTGAGTTCGCCGGGGCTCGACCGTCCCGTCCGCCGCTGGGAGGAACTGCCACGCTTTATCGGCAGGCGGTTGCAGGTGATCCTCTCCGAGAAGGTCGAGGGGCGTCGCAAGGTGACCGGTGCGCTCGACGCGGTCGATAGCGCAAGTGGTTCGTTTACGGTGCGTGCGGACGATGGCGTGGTGGTAACGATTGCGCGGGGCTGGGTCAAACGGATTAACCTGATTTGGGAAGGAGAGCGGTGATGGATTTCAATCTCAAGGAACTGATTGATCAACTCGTTAAAATGAAGGGCATTGATCGGGCGGTCATGATCGACATCGTCAAGGACGCTTTCTACAAGGCGGTGCAGAAGAAACTGGGCGCCGACGCAGACATAGACATCATCTACGACGACGCGACGGGCGAACTGCAGGCCTTCTACTTCCGCGAGGTAGTCGAGAAAGTGCGCGACGAGGATTTCGAGATATCACTCGAAGCGGCGCGCGAACTCAATCCCGATGCCCAGCCGGGCGACACGCTCGGCATCAAGATGGAGCCTTCGGAGCTCGGCCGCATCGCCGCGCAGGTCGCCAAACAGGTGCTCGTTCAGAAAATAAAGACGGTCGAGGGCGACATCATCTTCGACGAGTTCAAGGACCGCAAGAATGAGATAGTGACCGGGACGGTGCGCCGCTACGAGCGGGGCGGTCTCGTGGTGGATATCGGCAAGGCCGAAGCCTTCCTGCCGTTCAACCAGCAGATACCGACCGACAAGTTCAAGGTCAACGAGCGTATCAAGGCGATCATCCACGATGTCGTGAAGACCACGCAGGGGTGCAACATCATTCTCAGCCGCGTCAATACGCTCTTCCTCGTGAAGTTGTTCGAGATAGAGGTGCCCGAGATCGCCGAGGGGATCGTCAAGATAGAAGGCGTCGCGCGCGACCCGGGGCACCGTTCGAAGATAGCGGTTCGCTCGATAGACCACGATGTGGACCCGGTCGGTGCCTGCGTCGGCCTCAAGGGGTCGCGTATCCAGAACATTGTGCACGAACTCTCGGGCGAGAAGATAGACATCGTGCCGTGGGACTCCGACCCGGTGCGTTACATCTGTAACACGCTGAGTCCCGTCGAGGTGAGCCAGATTATCATAGATGAGGACGAGCACTCGATGGATGTCATCGTTTCCGACGACCAACTCTCGATAGCCATCGGACGCGGCGGCGAGAATGTGCGGCTCGCGAGCCAACTCACCGGCTGGAGCATAGATGTGCAGAGTGAGAGCCAGATGCAGATGATGCTCGAGGAGGCGCGGAGGCGGCTTCTGTTCATCGAGGGGGTTGACGAATCAATGGCCGACTCGTTCATCAAACTCGGCTACACCACCCTCGAGGACATCGTGCACGCCGATCCGGCGGCGCTCGCCGAGATACCGAATGTCACCATCGAGCGGGCGCAGAGTATCATCGCTCAGGCGACGGAGATGCTCGAGAAGGGGCGGGGCACCATCGAGATAGAGAAAGAACTCGAGGAGAAACTCAATGTTCCGGTCACCACGATCAAGGGGGTCAACGAGGAGATGGCGTCGTACCTCGCCGAGCGCGGGTACCACACGCTTGCCGACATCCAGAGCGAGGCCGATACCGAAACATTCGCGAAGAACGCCGAACTCAGCCTGCGCCGGGCGCGGCAGATACGCTATGGTCTCCAGATGTACATAGACGAACTCAACGGCAAGACGGTCGCCCGCCGCACCGGCGTGCCCGATGCCGACACCCTGTTTGATTTCAGCAAAGTAGAGGCGCCGAGCAATGACGAGAACGGCGGAGAAGAACAATAGCATTCGCACCTGTCTCGCCTGCGGGGCGGAGCGGCGCAGGGAGGACCTCGTGCGGTTCGTCGTCGCGGCCGGCGGTATTACACCCGATTGGCGCGGCGTCCTGCCGGGGCGTGCGGTTTATGCCTGTCCCACGCCGGCGTGCCTCGACCGCTTCTGTCGGCTCAGGCGGTTCCCAGACCGCTTTTTCAGTGGTGCTCCCGTGTTCGCCGTGCCACGGGAGAATATGATGGCGTGGGTACAGGAGCGCGCCGAGGAGTCGCTTCTCCACTTCCTGCGCCTCGCCCGCAAGAGCGGAGCCCTGATGCCGGGACAGAACGCCGCACGTGCCGTTACGGCGCCTGCGGCGGTTCTCATCAGCAGAGACACGGCCGAACGGACAGCAAGCCTTGTGATGCGCGGCCTGCCCGATGGTACCGTGATCATCCGCTGGGGGACCAAACAGCGCCTTGGTGCCGCGCTAGGTTTGCGCCCGCTGGGAGTCGCGGCGATCGCCGCATCGCCGCTGGCGAGCCGGATCGTTCACTATGCGTCAATAGCCAACCTTTTTGGTCAGGAGTCCTGAATGGGGAGCAGCAAGAAAACCGGTGACGGGACCGCGGCGAAGGCGGCGGTCAAGAAGGAACCCGCGGGAAAAACGAAGAAAGAGCCCGCACAGCCGGTGAAAGAGGCCACGAAACCCGCAAAGGCGAAGCCCGCGAAACCGGAGAAGGAGACTAAGAAACCTCCTGAGAAGAAGTCGGCGAGCCCGGCGAAGGGTACCGCCGGAAAATCCGCAGAGACGGAACCTTCGAAAGAGACCGAGAAGTCTGCCGAAACGAAGCAGACGAAATCGCCGAAATCGTCGTCGGCTTCGCGTAAGAAGGAGACGCCGCCCGAGCCCGAACCTGAGGTAAAGAAGCCGGTGGTCGTCCTGCGCCGCCGAGACGACCGTTCCTATCTTTCGGAGGAGAAACGTGCGGAGCGGGCGACGCACGCGGAACAGCAGCCGCCGGCGCCGCCGGTCGCTCCGACAGAGACCGCGGCTTCGGAGGAGGCCGAGCCGTCGTCCATTCCGGAGGCGTCTGCCGTCCCCGAGGCGAAACCGGCGGAGCCGGAGATCTCCCCGATGGACGAGATGCTCCTCAAACCCTCGTTCCGCATCGAACCGGCTCCGGATGACCGTCCGGTGACCTTGGCGCCGCCGACGCACGGTCGGCGGCTGCCCGAAGAAGAGGAAGAGGGGCACCGCTACAAGAAACGGAAGGTGGTCATTCCCGAGGCCGAGGAGGAGCGCCCGGGCGGACCGAAACGCTTTCCCGCCGCCCGGACGGGCGACCGCCGTGCCAAAGGACGGGGGGTGGAACAGCGCCATGTCAAGAAGATCCGCGGCGTGGATGTTACCGTGTTCAAGAGCGAGGAGGAGGAAGAGACGGCGCATCCGTCTGCGGCGCGCAAGAAAACCGTTCGTCCCACCGTTCCGGTGCCGCGTCCGGCACCCAACCCGACAAAGGCGCTAAAGAAGATCATCCGTATAGAAAACACGGTAGCGATCGCCGAACTCGCCCGGCGCATGGGGGTCAAGGCGGCGGATGTCATCAAGAAACTCCTGCAATTCGGCGAGACGGCGGGCATCAACGATCGAATCAACCTCGACACGGCGGTGGTGTTGGCGGGAGAGTTCGGGTTCCAAGTCGAGAATGTGGCGCTCTCGGAGGCCGATTTTCTTGAGAAGTGGGAGGATGCCCCCGAACAACTCGTGGCGCGGCCCCCGGTCGTCACGGTGATGGGCCATGTGGACCACGGCAAGACGAAACTGCTCGACGCGATACGCAACACCAACATCGTTGACCGCGAGGC
>CALITV010000277.1 GCA_938048925.1 uncultured bacterium
CCGCACCGTTTACGAGATGTTCGGCGACGAGAGCGTTCAGGCGATCTACGACACCGAACTGCCCTATCTCAAGGTGATACCGGGGGGGCGAGATCTCACGGGCGCCGAGATAGAATTGCTCAATCTGGAGGAACGGGAACAGGTGCTCCGGCGGATACTCAAACGTATTCCACGCCGCTTCGATTTCATCATCGTAGATTCGCCGCCGTCTCTCAACATTCTGACGGTCAACAACCTTGTTGCTGCCGATGGGCTCATTATCCCGATACAGTGCGAGTATTTTGCGCTCGAAGGATTGTCGCGGCTTCTCGACACGATTGGCCGTATCAAGGCAATCAACCCGAAACTCGAACTCGACGGCATCCTGCTGACGATGTACGACCGGCGGGTCAAACTGACCTTCGATGTAGAAACGGAGGTACGGCGTCACTTCGGGAAAACGGTGTTCGAGACGACGATAGCGAGGAATGTGAAACTTTCCGAATCGCCCAGTTTCGGCAAGCCGATCGTCCTCTACGATATTTCTTCGGTCGGAGCGAAGCAGTATCTTGCACTCGCCGAAGAGTACATCAAACGATTGGAATCTTGAGGAGGGTCATCGTGGGAAAGCGGAAACCGAAGACATTCGGTCGCCTCGGGAGGGGGCTCGATGAACTGCTTCCGAGCCCGAAGGAAGAAGCGGTCTTGACGCTTCGGCTCGACCAGATAGTGCCGGGACAGAAGCAGCCGCGCACCTATTTCGACGAAGAACGGATCCGGGAACTTGCCACCTCACTCAAGGAGCACGGACTTCTCCAGCCGATCGTGGTGAAAAAAGAGGGGACGAAGTACCGAATCATAGCGGGAGAACGCCGGTATCGTGCTGCGAAGATCGCCGGGATCAAGGAATTGCAGGCGGTTGTCTATAAGGGAGAGCGCGACTACCTCGTCGCTCTCACCGAGAATGTGCAACGAGAGAACTTGAGTCCGATCGAGGTCGCAGAGGCTTACGCCGAACTCATGAAACGGGGGGGGGTCACCCAGCAGCAACTTGCCGAACAGGTCGGCAAATCGCGCCCCGAGATATCGAACGCGCTGAGACTCTTGTCTCTTGCCGATGGGGTGAAACGGCGGCTTGTCGAGGGTGCTGTGACCGTCGGGCAGGTAAGGCCGCTCATCTCTCTGCCTCAGGACGAGCAGGAGCGGCTCATCGAGCGTATCGTTGCCGAAGGTCTTACAGCACGGCAGGTCGAGCAACTGGCGCGACGGAATGCGCCAGTGTCCGCCAAGCCCCGCGAACACGACGAGACATTCGCCGAACTCGAAGAGGAGTTGACAGAGAAACTGCAGGTTCCGGTGCGGATCCGGCGGTGGCCACGGAAGATCGTGGTGAGTTTCGAGTTTCTCAAGATGAAGGATTTCCAAGGCTTCGTCAATGATCTCAAGAAACGGTAGTCCCCGGTTCTTTTCCGCCCTCTGTATGTCTCTTTTTCTCATGTTGTTGCCGGGATCTGCCTTTTCTTTCACCGTCGTCATAGACGCCGGACACGGAGGCGCCGAAAAAGGGGCGGTGCACGGTGACCTCGTCGAGAAGGATCTGTGTCTTGCCGTGGCCCGCGGGGTCCGCGCCCATCTCGTCAAACGACCGGGGATGCGGGTCGTCATGACGCGCGAGGATGACGCCACGCTTTCTTGGGAGGAGCGGGGCCGTATCATCG
Organism: uncultured bacterium; assembly: GCA_938048925.1. Classification (GTDB taxonomy): domain Bacteria; phylum UBP6; class UBA1177; order UBA1177; family JAKLFG01; genus CALITV01. Next base: position 1,698 of record CALITV010000277.1, read on the forward strand.
AAGAGGCGGATCCCGATCTGATCGTTTCGCTCCACTTCAATACCGATATCTTCATGCTCGCCGAAACGCGAGGACTCGAAATATACTATCCTGCCGACGATTTCGGACGTCCGTCGAAGGAGGCGATCGCTCTCTTCGACCGCAACAATCGCTCGTTTGCCTTCGGTAAGTTCCTCCGTGACCGTTATCTGCGATCGCCGCTTTTTTCCGAATGGAAACACGATCTGAACTTGTTCTCACAACGTGACCTCAAGATATTTCGTCTTACCGCCGCACCGATCGTCCTTTTGGAGATTGCCTACCTTACCTCGGCCGACGATCGCGCGCGGATTTGCAATGGACAGTTCTTCGACGACATGGCGCGTTTCATCGCCGCCGTGATCGTCGAATGGGCGGCGAAAAAATGAATATCCGCCACGACGGGGAGTTGGTCCCCGAAAAAATGGTGTTCGAACAAAAGCAATGTATGATGCTCCGGTTTTATACAAGATATTCCTGATCGACGAGGATGGAGAGACTGGCCGATTTCGTTCTGAAATACCGGTGGGCGATCATCATCGCCCATGTGGCGGCGGCGGTGGCGTTCTTGTTTCCCCTGAGAAATGCCGCGGTCGACCCGGATGTCCAAAATATGTTGCCTTCGGACATGAAGGAACGCCTCGACCTCGGGCGCATAGAGGACCTTTTCGGCGGGAGTGAGATTGCTCTCGTCATCATGGAAGCCGATGATATTCTTGCCGAAGAGACGCTCGACCGCGCCGCGAAGATGGCAGAGGCGCTCCGAGCGATACCCGGCGTTGATCGTGTGAGTACACTCCCCAATATCGGGCGCGACGAGTTCGCCGATGAAGAGCCGACGCCGGAGGAAAAACGGTTGAAACGCGAAGAATCGCGGGCGGCGATTCGTGACAACGATCTGGTGTACGGATCGCTCGTCTCGCACGATTTTCGCTATCTCGCAATCGTGGTGAAGCTGTCCGCCCAAAGCCCCGAGACACTGCGCATAACGCGGGACATTCGTCGCGCAGCCGCTTCAATCTCCGGTCACGAACGCATTCTGTTCGGCGGCCTTCCCTTTGTGAAGGAGCGGATTTCGGAGGATGTGCCGAAGGACATGTCCTTCTTCCTACCCGCTGGCATTTTCGTCATGATGCTCTTTTTGTTCCTTTCGTTCCGTCAGTTACGGGGGGTGTTTCTTCCGTTCTCCATCGTTGCGATGTCCATGTCGGTGAGCATGGGGCTCATCCCTCTAGTGGGGTGGAAGATACAGACGGTCACGATGATCCTTCCGGTCATCATGATTGCCGTTGCGAACAACTATGCGGTGCATCTGGTGAGCCGCTATCAGCAGGACAACCGCGACGACTGCTCGCTCTCGAGCCTCGAATTGACGAGACGCGGGCTCATGAGCCTCGGAGCCCCGGTCATTGCCACCGGGGTCACGACGGTCGGCGGCTTCATGTCCATTCTCACGCATCGCCTCGTGCCGGCGAAACAACTCGGCATTCTCGCCTCCGTGGGCGTAACTTTCGCGCTTACCGCGAGCCTTCTCTTCGTTCCGGCAGTCCTCTCGCTTCTCCCTCGTCCGCGGCCGTTCATCACCGCCGATATCGGCAAGCGTCCGCGTCTCGAACGGGCGCTCTACCGGGTCGCCTATGCCGTATCGAAGAGC
>CALITV010000278.1 GCA_938048925.1 uncultured bacterium
ACCGCATCCGCGAGAATCTCGGGAACCCAAAGAAAGGAAATACACTCATCGAGAAGGTCAACACGAGCATCAACGAAACGCTCTCGCGCACCATCATCACCTCGGTGATGACCTTTATCGTCGTTTTTACGCTGCTCATGCTCGGTGGCGATATCATCTGGGGATTCGCCTTTACCCTTTGTGTCGGAATCGTCGTCGGCACCTACAGTTCCATCTATGTGGCGAGTCCCATCACCGTTCTGTTGGATCGGTATATGAAACATAAGGCAACCTGATTTGATGAAGAAAGAATGGGTACTGCTCGATGCAAGTAGCGAGAAGGTAAGCAAGATTTCGAAAACGCTCGGCATCTCCGAGACGGTGGCGCAGGTTCTCGTGAACCGCGGCATAGACGATGTCGAGTCGGCGAGCCTTTTCCTCCAAGCAAAACTGCGCAGTCTGCCCGATCCCTCTCTGCTCAAAAACGCCCAGAAAGCATCGGAACTCATCGTTGCGGCGGTCAAAGCGCGCAAACGTATCGTCATTTATGGCGACTATGATGTTGATGGCATCACCTCGACGGTGCTCATGTACCAGTTTCTCAAGATACTCGGTGCCGATGTTCACTATTACATCCCTCACCGGCTCGAAGACGGCTATGGCCTGAACACCTACACCCTCGAAGAGATCGCCACCGCCGGGGGGCAGGTAGTCATCACGGTTGACTGCGGCATCACGAGCATCGAAGAGGTCCGCTACGCCCGTCAACTCGGTCTCGACATTATCATCGCCGACCACCATCACATCGGTGAAACGATTCCCGACGCCATCGCCGTCATCAACCCGCACTTCGAGGATTGCTGCTACCCCTTCAAAGAAATGGCGGCGGTCGGTGTCGCCTTTTCGCTCCTCATGGTGATCAAGAAAACGGTCGAGAAAGACGGTTTCTTCCCCGGCCGACTGCCGAATCTCAAAGAATACATGGACATCGTCGCGCTCGGCACCGTCGCCGATATGGTGCCGCTCATCGGGACCAACCGGATCTTCGTCAAGCACGGACTTCAGCAGATGCGCGAGAACAAGCGCCCCGGCCTCGTGGCGCTCGCTCATGTCTGCGGGCTCAAATCGCTCGACGAGATCACGCCGGCGGTCATTTCCTATAAGATGGCGCCACGCCTCAACGCCGCCGGGCGAATTGGCAACGCGGTGAAAGGGGTCGATCTCCTCCTCTCTCCGACCTACGAACAGGCGACCAAAATCGCCGAAGAACTCAATGTCACCAACGAATATCGGCAGAAACTCGAAGCGGAGATCTTCGATCAAGCGGTAAAAATGGTCGAAGAGCGTGGTCTCCACCAGCGGCATACCATTGTTCTTCATTCGCAGGATTGGCATCCGGGAGTCATCGGTATCGTTGCCTCGCGCCTCGTCGAGCGCTATTACAAGCCGACCATCATGATATCGGTAGAAAGCGGCATCGGCCGCGGATCGGCCCGTTCGATACAATCGCTCCACATCTACAGCGTCCTCGAACACCTCAACGAACTCCTCGTCCAGTACGGGGGCCACAAATACGCGGCGGGGCTCACGATCCGCGAAGAAAACATCGAAACCTTCGCGCGTCGTTTCGAGGAAACCGCCGCCGAACGTCTTACCCCGGAGGACTACCGGAACATTCTCGAAGTTGATGCAATTCTCGACCTGCCGCGCCTCACTCCCGAACTGGTGGTGGCGCTGCTCCAGCTCGAACCGTTTGGCATGAACAATGCCGAGCCGAACTTCCTCGCGCGAAACCTCACGATAAGAAAGCAGTCTACCATCAACCGATCCCACCTCCACTGGCGTCTTTCCGCCGAGGGTTCTTCGTTCCAGTTCAACGCCATCGGCTTCGGTCTTGCCGGCGATCGGCCGCTCCCCGCGGTCGGCGATCGTATTGACATCGTCTATTTTCCCCGCATCAACACCTTCAACGGCGAGGTATCGCTCCAGTTGTATGTGAAGGATTTCCGCCCTGCAGGAGAGGCGCTCTAGGTTTCTTCGAGAAACACGAGTGCATCTTCCTTCGTCACGCCGGCGGCAATTTCCTTGGTGAGCGCTCCTGCTTTTTTGATGTCACCAATAAGGATACCGCCCGTTAGTCGTCCCTCACGAAAGAAAAGTGCGGTATAGCGACCGGCGGATTCGTCGGCTGCACGCAGGATATCATACATAGTGTGAGGATCACGCCCGATATCGCCGGCAGAATAGAGTTGCGTGCCGAACACCCGCAGAACGGCGGGATAGGCTTCGGAGCGAAAAACGGCCATACCGCCTGCCGCATTGGCTCCGGCGACGGCGCCCTCCTTGACCGCCGGCATCCAGAGTTGCGGAACACCGGGAAACTCGGCGCAATCTCCGGCGGCAAAGACACCCGGAACCGAGGTTTCCATCCGCTCGTTCACCACGATGCCGCGGTTCACCGCGATACCCGCCTCTTTCGCCATCGCGGTATTGGCGCGCACCCCGACCGAGAACACCACCATCTCGGCCGACAGTTCGGTCCCATCTTTGAGGAGGATCCCCATCGCTCGTTCCTCGCCGAGAATCTGGTCGGTCTGTGCCGAAAGGTGCACTACGATACCGTTTTTTTCGACGATCCGATGAAAGAAAAGCGAGCCTTCGGGATCGAGTTGCATCGGGAGCATCCGGTCGGCGAGTTCGATGATATGAACCCGATGACTACGCTTGAGTAGCGCGTTTGCCGCCTCGAGACCGAGCAATCCCCCGCCGACAACGATGCTTTCGCGACACTGGAGGGCACACTGCGCCACCCGGCGGGCATCGTCGAGCGTCCGGACGGCGAACACCCGCTCCTTGGCAAGCGCTCCGGCAAGCGGCACGAATGGCACCGCACCCACCGCAATAACGAGTCGGTCGAAAGGAACACGCTCTCCGTCGGCAAGAAACACCGCTTGCGCCGAGGGATCTATTTTCGTTACCCGAACTCCTCGCAAGAATTCGATCTTCTGTTCGGAAAACCACGACTCTTTTTGAAGATAGAAAGTAGGGCGCATCTCGACCGAATCATCGCCGATGCGTTCGGTGAGCGATGGCCGATGGTAGGGAAGGTGCCGCTCCTCCGAGATGAGCGTTATCGCAGCATGCGGATTTGTTTTCCGCGCTTCCTGCGCGGCAGAAAGGCCAGCCGCCGAAGCACCGACGACGACGATACGCAAAGGTTCCATATATCTCCTCCATCAGATAAGGAAAGCCATATCTTACCCGGAATTCGAAGAGACACCAACAAAAAGATCTCTCCTTGACAAGCGCGCCGAAGGAACGGTATAAGACTCATGCTGGTAGTTTGTTCCATAACGATATATTGAAAGGAGAAAGCATGGTCACCGTTCGCCCATTCAAAGCCTATCGTCCTCCGAGGACGCTTGTCGAAGAGATCGCCGCGCTCCCCTACGATGTCGTGAACACCGAGGAGGCAGCGGCTTTCGCCAAAGGAAAGCCGTGGTCGTTCTTCCATGTTACCCGCCCCGAAATAGATTTGCCGCGAGGGATTGACAGCCATGACGACCGCGTCTATGCGCAGGGACGATCGGCGCTCGACCGCTTCATCCGCGAAGGCATCCTTGCGCAGGACAAAGAGCCTTATTTCTACATCTATGCTCAAAAAATGGGTGATCATATCCAAACCGGCATTGTCGGGTGCGTCTCGGCCGACGAATACAACGCAGATCTCATCAAGAAACACGAACTGACCCGCAAGGACAAAGAAGACGATCGCACCCGCCATGTCGTCACACAGAACGCCAACGCCGAACCGGTCTTTCTCACCTATCGGGCGCAGAAAGAGATAGATGCCTTGGTTTTCGACTATACGGCAAAATACCAGCCCGAGTATGACTTCGTGGCCGATGACGGTATTCGCCACACTCTCTGGGTTATACGCGACGGCGCGCTCAATGCGAAAATAAGTGGGCTGTTCCGACAGGTTCCGCTCCTCTATGTCGCCGATGGTCACCACCGGAGCGCCTCGGCAGCGCGCGCGAAGGCCGAGAAAATAAAACACGATCCCACCCCGTCTCCTGACAAGGAATACAACTACTTTCTCGCCGTTATCTTCCCGCACGATCAACTTCGTATCATGGACTACAACCGCCTCGTCAAGGATCTTAACGGACTCTCGAAAGATCAGTTCCTTGCCAAGATCGGCGAAAAGTTTTCGGTTTCTCCCGCCGCGACACCAAAGCCAAGAGAGCTGCACCATATCGGTATGTATGTGAGTGGTGTATGGTATGAATTAGTCGCCAAGCCGGGAACCTTCGACGCTCATGACCCCATACATTCGCTCGATGTTGCGATACTGCAGAACAATCTTCTGGCGCCGATCCTCGGTATCACCGATCCGCGCACCGACAAACGGATAGATTTCGTGGGGGGTATCCGCGGCATCAAAGAACTGGAGAAACGGGTGAACTCGGGAGAAATGGCGGTTGCTTTCGCGATGTATCCGACGACTCTCGATCAACTCATGGCGGTTGCCGATGCCGGCAAGATCATGCCGCCCAAGTCAACTTGGTTCGAGCCGAAACTGCGGAGCGGAATGTTCGTGCATCTGCTCGATTGACGACGGATAGGGGAGGAGATCGGTGAAGATATACCGCGTTGGCGGCGCCATCCGCGACCGCCTCCTCGGACGTCCTATCCATGACACCGATTTCGTGGTGGTGGGCGCCACCGAAGAAGAGTTTCGAAACCATTTTCCCACCGCGAAGAAAGTTGGTAGCACCTTTCCCGTCTATCATGTGGACGGCATCGAATACGCTTTCGCACGCCGCGAGCGGAAGGTCGGGCCCGGTCATCGCGGGTTCGAGATTGTCGCCGATCCGTCGGTCACGATCGAAGAAGACCTGCGACGCCGTGATCTCACCGTCAACGCAATGGCCGAAGACCTCGTCACGGGCGCCATCATAGATCCCTACGGCGGTCACGAGGACCTTTCACGCAAGGTGCTTCGCCACATCAGCGACGCATTCGCGGAAGATCCGCTCCGCCTCTACCGTGTCGCACGATTCGCTGCTCAGTTGCCCGACTTTTCGGTTGCCCCAGACACACTCGAGCTGATGAAACACCTCGTGCCGGAACTCGCCACCCTTGCGCCGGAACGAGTCTGGCTCGAGTGTGAACAAGCGCTTGCCGCCCCGGCATCCGACCGCTTTTTCCGTATCCTCCACGAAACAGGGGCGCTCTCGATACACTTTCCCGAGATTCACGCCCTTGCCGGCGTGGTCCCCGGTCCCGAGTACTACCACGAGGGAGAGAGCGATACCCTCGACCACTCGCTCCGCGTCATGATGCGCCTGTCGCACGACAATCCGCCGCTCCGATTCGCCGGTCTGTGCCACGATCTCGGAAAAGGTCTCACCGACCCCGCGCTGCTTCCCCACCACTACGGTCATGAGATCGCCGGAGTATCTGCCGTCACGACGCTTTGCAACCGTCTGAAGGCACCGAACATCTTCCGTCGTGCGGCGGAACTCGCAGCGCACTACCACATGGCGGCGGCGAAGATTCCGGAGATGCGCGCCGGAAAAGCGGTGATGCTCCTCAAAAAATTGCGCCGCTTCCCCGGTGGTGGCCTTGCCGGTTACTTTACCCTCCTCCATGCCGACTCTGCGGGCAAAGAGCGCGATCTGACACCGTTCGTTCCTCTATTCGAACAGGTCCTCAATCAGCCGCTCCCCGAAAAGCACCACGATCTCGGTCCGAAGTCGGGAGAGATACTCCTCAATCTCCAGGCGGCGGCATTCAACCGACTCCGCGAAAGGGTTTGGGGAAAACAGCTCCCTGCTCCGACCGGGGAACAGGGGTGACCACCCGTCAGTCGAGCTCATCCCAGCGGTCACCCATCGAGACCGAGACCTCGAGCGGCACCGGAAAATCGGGCAAAACACCGCGCATCGCCGCGGTGGAGAGTCGAGCGGTCTCTTCAAGATGGGCAGCCGGAACTTCGAGGATGAGTTCATCGTGGATGGCAAGGATGATACGGGCTGGGATACCGGTGTCCCGCAGGGCTTTCCGCACCTTGACCGCTCCCAACTTCATGACCTCGGCCGCCGTTCCCTGAATAACGGTGTTGACTGCGATCCGTTCGCC
>CALITV010000279.1 GCA_938048925.1 uncultured bacterium
CTCCTTCGCCTTCTCCAGGCCGCTCTTCGTCGTCTCCTCCACTTGCTCGACCGCTTGTTTTACGGTGGAGTCGAGACTCGGAAAGAGCACTTTGTAGAGCGGTTTTCCACCCCAGCAGAAGTTGGCGAGCAGTACGATGAAAATAAGCACGACGAGCACCTTGAACAGGATGCCGCCTGCTCCTCCTTTTTTGGCCATGTCACACCTCCGTCAATATGCGCGGACCTTGTGCGGTTATTGCGACGGTATGCTCGAACTGCGCCGAAAGTCCCCCATCGGCTGTGACCACCGTCCAACCGTCGGCGAGGACGCGGCACTCGTGCCCTTTCTCGTTGATCATCGGCTCGATGGCGAGCACCATGCCCTCACGGAGAATCTCGCCTTCGCCGGGGTTGCCATAGTGCGGCACCGGTGGATCTTCGTGGAGCGCGATGCCGGTGCCATGGCCGACATACTCGCGGACGACCGAGAACCCGTGTGATTCGGCATACTGCTGGATGGCAGCGCCGATGTCGCCGATCCGGTTTCCGACCACTGCTTGAGCGATGGCGAGTTCGAGACAGCGGCAGGTCACCGCGGCGAGCCGTTGTGCCGTCTCCGAGGCGCCCGGCATCACATAGGTGCGGGTGCTGTCGCCGATGTAGCCGTCGAGGGTTACGCCGCAGTCAACCTTGACGAGGTCGCCCCGTTTGATGACGCGATCCTTCCGGGGGATCGCGTGGACTACTTCGTTGTTCACCGAAATACAGGTGGCATGGTGATAGTTCGGAACCGTTTTGAATGTGGCGCGTCCCCCCGCCTTCTTGATGAAGCGATCGGCGAAGTGCTCTATCTGGAGGGTCGTCACCCCCGGCTTGATGTACGGTTCGAGTTCGTCAAGGAGCCGAGCGACCACCGCGCCGGCGCGGGCAATTCTTTCTATCTGTTCGGGGGTCTTTATGATGATGCCGCCTCCCGCCATCTAGGCCCCCTTGAGCGGCCACCCCTGTTTTTCGAAGGCGGCAATGACTTTTTCGTGAATCTCTTTCATCTCTTCGCTGGTGAGTGTCCGCTCGGCGGAGGCGAGGGTAACGCGGAGCGAAACGCTCACCTTCCCTTCAGGAACACCGGTCCCGCGGTATGAACTTATGAACGAGCACCCCTTGAACAGTTCTCGGGGCACCGTTTTGGCAACGACCGCTTCGAGGATGCGCGCCTCGGTGCGCTCAGGAACGAGCACGGTGAGTTCGAAGAAGGTTGCCGGGAATCGGGGAATCGGCTCATATTTCAGCGTGCGTTCCGGCATTGCACCGAGCAGATCGAGCGACCACTCGAGGTAGCCGGCTCGCCCCTTTATATCGAGCGCGGCGAGGAGCGCCGGGTGCACTTCACCAGCGATGGCAACCTTTTTCTTGGCAGATTCGATCACCATGCTCCGTCCAGGGTGAAGCAAAATCGCCGCAAAGAAAGGGGCATGTTCTTCGGGTCGCACGATGGTATAGTGCGGCACACCGAGTTCGCTCAGCACCGCTTCGGCAATCCGGCGCGTCGTGGCAAAGACATCGGCGGTATCGCGCACGAGTATCGCGAGGCGTCGCTCCTCATGATCTTTGAAGAATGCCCGGCCGAATTCAAAAAGAGTGAATGACTCGTACTGTCGGTGGTTCGCCACGAGTGCGTCGAGAAGCCCGGGCGCCATCGTATAGCGGAGATAAGGGGTTTCTGAGAGTTCTTTGACACGGACGATCTGATCATCGGGAAGCGGAAAGCGTACACGCGCGGTCTCGCCGAGAAATGAGTAGGTCATGATTTCGTGGGCGGCGAAACTCTTTACGAGGAGGTCGCGGATACGTTCTTCGCGTTCGAGTGCGTGGTTACGGGGCGCCGGCGCCATCGGAAAGAGCGGTGGGCGCGGGACGATGTTGTCGTATCCGTAGAGCCGTCCCACCTCTTCGACGAGGTCGGCCTCGAGCGAAACATCTTTGCTCGCTCGGTGCGGCGGCACGGTGACGATCAATTTCTCCCCTGTGCGGCGGATGCCGAACTCGAGCATCGCGAGGAGCCCCTCGATCCGGGCGTCGGGAAGATCGTCACGGCGGACGCCGAGGAGCGCCCGAATGCGGTCGTGACTCGTGACAATCTCACCGCGGAATCCGTAGAGGGCGGTAGCATCACCGAAGGCGGCCTCGCTCGTGACGACGGCACCGGGAACGATCTCTTTGATAAGCTCGATACAGCGCTCGGCTGCCAGCCACGAGTTGTCGGCCCACAGCGCCTTTTCGAAACGCTGTGCCGCCTCGGTGCGCAGATCGAGCCGGTTCGCCGTGCGGCGGATCGTCGCCGGATCGAAGAGCGCCGATTCGATGAGGATTTCGCTGGTAGTTTCATCAACCTCGCTTTGGAGTCCCCCCATCACCCCGCCGAGGGCGACTGCCTTTTCGCCGTCGGCAATGACGATATCGCCCGGTACGAGTCGCCGCTCGATACCGTCGAGTGTCGTGAAGGTTTCTCCCGCAACGGCACTCCGAACGAAGATGGTGTTCCCGACGAGTTTCCTGCGGTCGAACGCATGGATGGGGTGCCCCGTCTCGAACATCACGAAGTTGGTGATGTCCACGATATTGTTGATGGGACGCTGCCCGATTGCCTCGAGACGGCGGCAGAGCCATTCGGGTGACGGGCCGACGCGGATCCCCGACATCTTGACACCGATATAGTGGAGCACCTTCTCGGTGGAGAACGCTATCGTGAACGATTCTTCGCGATGGTCGGGAACGATACCGCGCCGCTCGAGCCGCTTTTTCCATGCGCGATTGAAGATGACCCGTAATTCGCGGGCGTAGCCGTAGTGGCCCCAGAGATCGGGGCGGTGGTTCACCGTTTTGTTTTCTATCTCGATGATGAAATCGGCGGGACCATAGAGAGTGGTGAGCGGGGTGCCCGGCGCAACGGTGCGGTCGAGTTGCAGGATGCCGCTATGGTCGTCACCGAGCCCCAACTCCTTCGGTGAACAGAGCATTCCACAACTTTCGATGCCGCGGATCTTCACCGGCTTTATCTCGAAGTTCCCGGGAAGCACCGTGCCAAGCGGCGCATAGGGAACGATCTGTCCCTCCTCGATGTTCGGCGCACCGCAGACGACCGTCGCCCGCTCGGTGCCGTCGAAGATCGTCGCCAGCCGTATCTTATCGGCGTTGGGATGTTTTTCTATTTTCTCGATACGCGCCGCTTTGACCTGCGCGAAATGACTTCCGACCCAGCGGGCCGACTCGACCTCGGCGGTTGATAGGGATAACCGTTTGGCGATCTCCTCGGGCGCAATCCCTTCGAGATCCACATATTCTTTTATCCACGACAGCGACAGCAGCATGACTCACCTCCCTGAGAACTGAGTGAAGAAACGGAGATCGGCTCCGTGGAAGAGCCGGATGTCGTCTATCCCATAGCGCATCATCACGAGACGCTCGAGGCCGAGGCCAAAGGCAAAGCCGGAGAATTCGTCGGGGTTGATACCTCCGTTGCGGAGAACCTGCGGATGTACCATGCCACAGGGCATCAGTTCGAGCCAGCCGTGCTGTTTACAGACCGAACAGCCGTTGCCACCGCAGATGAGACAACGGATGTCGAGTTCGAATCCCGGTTCGACGAAGGGGAAGAAACCGGGGCGGAGCCGGACGGTAACCTCCTTTTCGAAGATACCCGAAAGGAGCGTTTTCATCGTGTAGATGAGGTTGGCGACCGAAATGCCGCGGTCAACCACCATGCCCTCGATCTGGTGGAATGTGTGCTCGTGGCTTGCATCCACCGCCTCGTTGCGATAGACCTTGCCGGGAGCGATGAACTTGAAGGGCGGCCGGTGCGAAAGCATCCCGCGCACCTGTACCGGCGAGGTGTGGGTCCGGAGGAGTTTTCCGTTATCGAGCCAGAAAGTGTCCTGCGCATCGCGCGCCGGATGATCGGGCGGGATGTTCAACTTGTCGAAATTGTTTTCTTCTTCTTCCATTTCGGGGCCGTCGAGCACCTCGAATCCCATGGAAATAAAGACCTCCTTCACCTGCCGACGGACGGTCGCGATTGGGTGTGCCGCGCCGCGAACGAGGCCGGTCGGCCACGAGATGTCCTCCCACTCGGCAGCGAGTCGCCGCTCGATGGCCTCTTTTTCGAGTACCGCGCCGCGCAGGGCGATCGCCCGTTCGAACTCATCCTTGAGCGCATTCGAGAGGGCACCTATCGTGCGGCGCTCCTCCGCCGAAAGGTCTTTCATTCCCTTGAGCACCTCGGTAAGCAC
>CALITV010000280.1 GCA_938048925.1 uncultured bacterium
CTATACCGTGGTTTCTCTGAAACGGTGCTCCGATATCGAGATGGCTATGGCGCGTGAGGATGCGGAGCGAGCGAACCGGGCCAAAGATGTGCTCCTTGCCAAGGTGAGCCACGATTTCCGGACGCCGCTGACCGCAGTGAGCGGCTTTTCACAGTTGTTGTTGAACGATGAAAAAAACGAGGAAAAGCGGCGTATGCTCCAGATGACGAATCGGTCGGCCGAGATGCTGTTGCGGCTTGTTGAAGATATCCTCGATTTCTCCAAGATCACCCAGAACGGTGTTACAATAGAAGAAGCGCCGTTTTCGTTCCGCGATGTGGCGGAAACCGCACTGGTGGCGATACGGGCGCAAGCACTTGAGAAAGAACTGCTGCTCAATGTCACCATCACGGAGCGGGTGCCGCCTCTTTTGCTCGGTGATCGCCTCCGTGTTTCTCAGATTCTTATGAACTTGCTCACGAATGCGGTAAAATACACCGATCGCGGCGCCATTTCATTTGCTGCCGACTATCGGCGGGAACCGGGTAAGGACCATCCGCTCCTAGTCATAACAGTATCCGACACCGGACGAGGCATACCGCCCGATGACATTGACCGTATTTTCGAGGGCTTTCTGCAACTTGCTGACGAAAAGGCTCAGAGACGCCCCGGCCTTGGTCTTGGTCTTTCGATAGTCAAGACGCTCGTCGAGCGGATGGGAGGAACGATAGCGGTCGAAAGCGAGCGGGGAAAGGGCTCTACCTTCACCGTGTCGCTCCCATTGCCGCCGTTTTCCGCTTCGGTGTAGCGCGCAGAGAGCCGTTCGGCGTTCGAAATGTTGCTTTTCCCCTGCTCTTTTGCTAGAAAAAAGGGCTTTTGATATCTGACCCGACGGAGGATTCATGCGTCCGATTCACACGGCGATTCTCAGCGTGTTCGACAAACGGGGCCTCGTATCGTTTGCCGCCGATCTCGCCCGCCGGGGGGTGGTGCTCTTTGCCTCGGGCGGTACCCATGCCTTGCTCAAGAAAGAGCAGGTGCCGGTTTGCCTCATCGAGGAATACACGCGATTTCCCGAGATGATGGAAGGTCGCGTCAAGACGCTCCATCCGCTCATCCATGGCGGCATACTCGCGCGGCGGGATGATCCACGCCATCTTGCCGAGGCGAAGGAACACGGCATCACCCTCTTCGATCTCGTGGTCGTGAATCTCTATCCGTTTCGTGAAACGGTTGCCAAGAGACTTTCCCCCGATGATATTATCGAGAACATTGATATCGGCGGTCCGGCACTCATCCGTGCGGCGGCGAAGAACCATCGCGATGTGGTGATCGTCACTTCTCCGGACGACTACCAACTCGTCATTGAAGAACTCGATCGCCACGCCGGGGCGACATCCTACGAATTGCGCCGCGACCTTGCACGAAAGGCGTTTCTTCATACGGCGCGCTACGATGCCGCGATCGCCGAGTGGTTCTCCCGCACCGAGGCCGCCGGCGTCGGGCAGGCGGACCCACCGCCGCTGCTCATGCTCGATTTCGTGAAGAAAGAGACGCTCCGTTATGGCGAGAATCCTCATCAAAAAGCGGCGATCTATCTCGACAGCGATGCGCCGTCGGGAACACTTGCCCGAGCGCGCCAACTCGGCGGGAAGGAACTCTCTTTCAATAACTATCTCGATCTCGCAGCGGTTCAAAACCTCGTTTTCGAGTTCGAAGAGCCGGCATGCGCCATTATGAAACACGCCAATCCCTGTGGTGCCGCCATAGGCGACAGCCTTGCAGACGCCTATGAACGGGCGCTTGCCTGCGATCCGGTTTCGGCTTTCGGGTCGGTTGTTGGGTTCAACCGCAGAGTTGATGTCGCGACGGCGCACCTCGTTTCGAAAGGGTTCGTCGAGGCGATCCTCGCGCCCTCCTTCGAGGAAGAGGCGATCGAGATCCTTCGCCGCAAGAAGAATCTGCGTCTCCTCGAACTCGGTGTGCCCTGCCGCGCTTCCGATCGTGACTGGGAACTCAAGAAGATATCGGGCGGCCTGCTTCTTGAAGAGGCCGACCATCGTGTGGCGGGAGAAGACGACCTGAAAGTGGTGACCAAACGGACGCCCACGCCGGAAGAACGGCGGATGTGCCTATTCGGTCAGCGAATCGTCAAGCATGTCAAGTCGAATGCGGTCGTTCTCTGTACCGATCGCGAAATCGTCGGGGTGGGGGCCGGCCAGATGTCGCGGGTTGACGCCCTTGATATAGCCCTCCGTAAAGCGCGCCGCCCGGTGGAGGGTCTGGCGCTCGCCAGCGATGCCTTCTTCCCGTTCCGCGATTCGATAGACCTCGCCGCATCGAAAGGAATCCGGGTCATCGTGCAGCCCGGCGGTTCGGTGCGCGACGGGGAGGTCATCGCCGCGTGTGACGAACACGATATCGCTATGATCTTCACCGGTATTCGCTCGTTCCGGCATCTGTAGGAGGCGTTTATGAAGGTTTTTGTCGTCGGTGGCGGCGGCCGCGAACATGCGCTCGTGTGGAAGATCGCCCGGAGCCCTCTCGTGAAGGAGGTGCACGCCTTTCCCGGTAACGCGGGTATCGCCGAATATGCAGTAATACCCGCGCTTCCCGACGACCGGCCCGAAACGCTGCTCGATTATGCGCGGCGCGAGCGGTTCGACCTCACGGTGGTCGGCCCCGAAAAATACCTTGCGCAGGGAATCGCCGATCTTTTTGCGACCGAAGGCATACCGCTCTTCGGCGTGACCAAGGAGGCGGCGCAGTTGGAATCGTCAAAAATCTTTGCCAAACGGCTCATGGCGGAAGCGGGGGTACCCACCGCCCGATTCGTTGCCGTGTCGTCTCTCGAAGAGGGGAGAGCGGCGCTCCGCTCCTTTTCCTATCCGCTCGTCATGAAAGCGGACGGCCTTGCCAAGGGTAAAGGGGTGAGCATCGTCGCCGACCGCGAAGCCGCGGAACGAGAACTATCCGGTTTCATCGGTGGAAGGTTCAAGGATGCTGGGAAACGAGTGGTTATCGAGGAGTTCCTCGATGGCGAAGAGTTATCGCTCATTCTCCTTACCGACGGCCTCTCATGGCGCACCTTTCCCTTCGCACAGGATCATAAGCGGGCATTCGAGGGCGACACAGGGCCCAACACCGGCGGCATGGGTGCGTACACCCCGGTCTCGATTGGTACCGAAACGCTTCTTGGGAAGTGCGAGGAGCGCATCGTGGGGCCGCTTCTGGAGATACTCCGCCGGAAGGGTATAGGCTATCGCGGTGTTCTCTACATCGGGCTCATGATGGTCGAGGGAGAACCGTATGTCCTCGAATATAATGTTCGTTTCGGTGACCCGGAGACCGAGGTGCTCCTCGTCTCGCTGGAGAGCGACCTTGTTCCCTATCTGCGCGCTGTTTGCGAGGGGCGGCTCGGTGAAATGCCGCCGTTGTCGTTCAGGGAGGGGGCGGCGGCGACCGTCGTCGTTGCCTCGGGAGGATACCCCGGATCCTATCGGAAAGGACTTTCCATCGGTGGGATTGATTTCCTCGATCGTTCGGTGTTTCTTTTTCACGCCGGAACGGTGCGGACGCCGGAAGGACGGCTCGTTACCGCCGGCGGGCGCGTTTTCATGGTGACGGCGCACGGAGACAGTCTTGCGACGGCGGTTGCGCAGGCTACCGACAATGCCGGGCGCATACTGTTCGATGGTGCTTTCTTTCGGCGCGACATAGCCCATCGAGAATTGCGACGCATAACGAGATGATAGAGGTCCTTTCGGCGACATATCTTTCGAGCGCCTTTTTGCCGGAACAGTTCCCGCCGGAGAATCTTCCGGAATTTGCTTTTGCCGGTCGTTCCAATGTCGGTAAGTCGAGTCTCATGAACATGGTGCTCGGTCGCCGCAACCTCGTCAAGACGAGCAAGACGCCCGGAAAGACGACTACCATCAATTTCTTCCTCGTCAACGGCACCTTCCGGTTCGTTGATTTGCCGGGTTACGGCTATGCGAAACGATCGAAGAGCGCGCAGGAGCAGTGGCGTCGCACCATCGAGGATTACCTTACTCGGCGGTCGTGCCTCCGACTCGTTTTTCTCCTGGTGGATGGGAGGCACGGGCCGCAACCGAGCGATGAGCAGATGGCAGATTTCCTCGATTATCACCGAGTTTCCTACCGATGGATATTTACCAAAAGCGATAAGATTTCGCGCAATGAGCAGGCGCTTCTGCGCCGCCGCCGCCCCGATGCCGTTCTCGTCTCTTCGGTGAACGGCATGGGGAGAGAGGAGGTGTGGTCGTGTATCGAGCCATTACTTTGATGTTCTTCATCACCATCTCTCTCGCGGGACAGACCGTTATCGAGAGCATCGTTGCGAAGGTTGACGACGCCGTTGTTCTCTATTCCGATATTCTCCAAGAAGGCGCCCTTCTCAATCTCGAGAATGGCCTGCCGATACAGACCCCCTTGTCACCGCAACTCAAAGAGAAGATTCTTGACTCGCTAGTCGTCCGCGTTATGCTCCTCGCCGAGGTTCGAGAGAGGATGATCCCCGTGAGTGAGCAGGCGGTGAACGAGATGGTCGCATCTTACGAAAAGTTGCCGTACCTTACCGATTTCACTAAGAACTTCGAACTTTCCCCCGCGGCGTTTCGTATGCTCGTAAAGCGACGGCTTGCCGCCCGTGAGGCGCTGGATGACCACATCGCCCGGGTGTTCGCCGGAAAACCGGCCCCGACCGAGGAACAGAAACGGGTCGAGACCGAGAGATGGATAGCGTCGCTTCGGAAGAAGCATCGGATAGTATATTTCACCATTCCCTGAAACGGACGGAACCGCATGACGCGCATTGTCACCATCGTGAACCAGAAGGGCGGCGTCGGTAAGACGAC
>CALITV010000281.1 GCA_938048925.1 uncultured bacterium
TTTGCGTGGGAGCCGAACGCCTCGAAGGTTGCCTTCGCATCGTTTGTCGAGTGCTTGCGCCAGTTGCAGTTCAGTATCATTGACTGCCAGATGAAAACAGAGCATCTCGAGCGATTCGGCGGAGAGTTCATCCCGCTCGATCGGTTCCTCGCGATACTCGACGAAGGGTGCAACGAACCGACACCTCAGTGGCCCGATCGGATTTAGGAACTACCTTTGTGGGAGGGAAGTATGCGTTCACTGTTCTTGGCGTTTGTGGCGGGATGGTTTGTGTATGGGACGGCGACGGCCCAAGAGGTTCCCTCTGGTGAAGGGGAAACCGTTTCACAGCCAGCGACATCTTCTGCTCCTGTTTCTGTCGTCGCGGCAGAGGAACAAGTCGCCTTCGACGAGGCGGGGACGGTGTTCGTGCTCGACAATAATCTGCGGACCCGCTACGGACTTTTTCCCGATATCGCCGGTTTCCGACAGGCGATCCTCTTCAAGAAGGACGATGCGTATGAACTGGCACTCATCACCGAAACGGGTGACCAACGGGTGCCGCTGAGTGCCGAACAGGTCGCCGCGATCCGGAACAAGATCGCCGCAACGATGATTACCGCGGAACCCGAAAAATCACCGGCCCTCGAACCGGTGGATAAGGCAGAAATCTCCACGCCGTCGCCGCTTCCCCGAAAACGGCCGCTCTATGACGAAACCGCGGGATTTGCCCCGTTTCTTGCTTACACGACGATCACGGCCGGCCTCTACGGCGCCGCATTTCCCTTCATCTTCGGCGGATCGGATGCGCACTGGGCTCTCTATCCCGGAATCTCGTTCCTGACGGCCGGTGCCACCTTCGGTCTGGCCTACTATCTTGGCCGCGATGCCGAGATAACCCGCGGCATGGCGTTCGGAGCCGCCGAGGGCGCGGCGCGCGGTGCGGTTGACGGTATGCTCCTCTGGTGGCTCATCGGCGGTAGCCTCAACCTCGTCGCGGCGGAAGGAGGCGAAGAACGCGAGGAGTCGGATCTCGGAATCAACGCGGAGACCTACTTCCGCCTTTTCTTCGCCTCGAGCATTCTTGCCAGCATGGCCGAATACGGATTGGGCATGTGGTATGGGAAATGGTCGGGAGCGACGGGTGGTCAGATGCGTATGCTCGGTGTTGGATCGAACCTTGGCTATCTTACGATGCTCGAACTGCTTTCGACCTCACTGGACAAGGACTTCATCAAAGATAATCGGGGCGTCGAGCGCATTGTCCCCGCTTCTATGGTCGCCGGCGGCATCGGCGGACTTTTCCTCGGCCATGCGCTCAACGGATGGGACCGTTACACCGAGGGTGATGCCGCCCTTTTCTACACCGGCATTGCGCTCGGCACCTACCTGCCGGTCTCGATTCTGGTCACCGCACGGTCCGAGAAGGCCCGCATCTATACCGGTCTCATGCTGCCGGGCACCATCGGCGGGGCCGTGGCGAGTTACTTTTTACTCAAGGGACTCGACTTCTCCGACATCGACGCCTTTCTCTTCGACCTTGGTGTTCTTGCCGGCGGCCTTACGACGACCGGTATCGGCTACATCGCGATCGCTGCAGCAAAAGCGAACGGCGAGACTCCATGGCTCGCAACGCTTTCTTCGATAGGGCTCTTTTCCGGTTATGCGGTCATGTATATCGTGTTCCGTGACCAAGCAATGAAACAGGCCGTCGCCGAGGATGCGCGTAGTGGCTGGCGCTTCCATCTGAACCCTGCTGGCGTCATGACGGCGCTCGTGCGTCCGCCGGCAACATCGCTGCGATCAGAAGAGGATTTCCGCATTCTCCGCGAGCTGCCGACCTCCCCGATCGTTTCGGTCGAGTATCGGTGGTAGAACGAGGTGACGCTTCTCTTTACTTTTTCCCTTCTTCGGCTACAGTGCCGCCGGTTACGGTAGCGCTCGAGGTGTCCAGTGTTCTCGCCCGATCTCTTCATTCCTCCCTTCGACGACCGGAAGCGAACTTTCATTGCGCACGCCTCGTTCATGGCCCTCGAGGAATTCGTCTGGGGACTCTTCGTTCTCGCCGAGGTGGTGCTGCGGCGCGAACTGCAGGCGGGGGCGCTTTTCATCACTCTCTTTACGGTAATCAATCCCGCCTCGGCTCTTTTTTCGGTCTATTTTGCCCAGCGGATCTCGGCTCATCCCGATCGTATCTATCGGTATATTGTGCTCGTCGCCGTCATGCTCCGACTCCCGCTCGCTCTTTTCTTCTTTTTCCACGATGCCCTCTCGCTGCTCATCCTGTTCGGCCTCTTCAATATCGGTGTCGCGATGCTCAAGCCGGTCCAGAGCATCTATATGCGCGAGAACTTCCATTACGATGAGATCGGCAACATCTACGGCGTCACCGTCTCGATAGCCAAGTTTTTTTTCATTGTAGCAAGTTATGGGTTGGGACGCTGGCTCGATCAGGTGCCGGACGCCTATATCCCGGCATTCGGCGGGGCTGGGATCATTGCCTTTCTCTCGGTGCTGGTGGTGGTGCTGATACCGTTCCGGAAGTGGCGCACGGTGGACGGTGTGCCCGCCCCCAAAGACATGTTCGGCTTTGTGACCGTTCGTGACACTTTGCGCGAGAATGTGCCGTTTCGACGCTACGAGGCAGCTTTCATGGTTTATGGCGCCGGGTTTATGGTCATCTTGCCGGCGCTTCCTCTCCTTCTGGTGGACCACCTCAATCTCTCCTACAGTGTCGTGTCGTTCGGGCGCGGTGTCATGTCGGCGCTTCTCTTGATCGTCTGTACGCCGCTCCTAGGAAAACTCCTCGACCGGCGCAATCCGGTGTATCTGAGCACGGTGGCTTTTGCCGTGCTCATCGCCTATCCGTCGCTTCTTATCGTGGCGTGGTTTTTTCCTGCCGTCGCCGAACCGCTTTTCTATCTTGCCTTCATCGCATTTGGAATCGGGATGGCGGGTGTGACGCTCACATGGAATATGGGGCCGATGTTCTTTGCGGCGACGCCGCAAGAGATACCGCGCCTCACCAGCATCCATGTCACCCTGACCGGCGTGCGCGGACTACTCGTTCCGCCGCTCGGTTACCTCCTCCTCACCACAGGAATCCTCGCACCGTTCATCGCAAGTGCCTGCTTCTTTGGCACCGCAGCCTTTCTCATGGCGCGGGGAACGAGATTTTTGTTGACAGAGCAGGAAAAGCCGCTATAAAAAAAAAGGCCTTGCTGAGCGGGAATAACTCAGTGGCTAGAGTGCAACCTTGCCAAGGTTGAGGTCGAGGGTTCAAATCCCTTTTCCCGCTCCATTTTTTTTCTTAGGGCGCCTTAGCCAAGTGGTAAGGCAGAGGTCTGCAAAATCTCCATCTCCGGTTCGAGTCCGGAAGGCGCCTCCATCCTTCTTGTCTTCAGGTGCCGGAGTGGCGGAACAGGCAGACGCAAGGGACTTAAAATCCCTCGGGGGCAAACCCTGTACCGGTTCAAGTCCGGTCTCCGGCACCACGGCGATACGAACGGGTACTGTCATAGGGGAGGAGCCGTATGAAAGACCAGAGACTCGAGAAGTTGGCGAAAGTGCTCGTGCACTATTCAACGCGGGTGAAACGGGACGAGTTCGTGTTCGTACGCGCCGATGAGGTGGCGGCGCCGTGGGTCGTCGCAGTGACACGCGAGGCGGTGAAGGCGGGTGCGCATGTCGAGACGATGCTCTCGTCTCAAGAGGCGACCGAGGCGCGGCTCAAGTACGCTTCGGACGATGAACTGAAAACAGGAAACTATCTCCTCGAGAAGATGCTCGAGCGGGCCGATGTGTGGCTGACCGCATGGGGGGCGCGTAACCTCAAGATAAACGCGAACATCCCTGCCGAGCGGCTCAAACTCGATGCGCAGGGACAGAGCGGCTGGCGGAAGATATACTCCGAGCGCATGGCGTCCGGTAAACTGCGTTGGTGCGGCACCCAGTTCCCGACCTACGCCGACGCACAGGAGGCGAACATGAGCCTCGAAGACTACGAAGACTTCGTCTATGGCGCGGGGCTGCTCGACAAGGAGGACCCGGCGACCGAGTGGAAAAAGATCAGCGAGGCGCAGGAGCGCTGGGTCAAGTGGCTCGACACGAAGAAGGCGCTTCACATCGTTTCGGAAGGAACCGACATCCACGTCGGTGTCGCGGGGCGCAAGTGGATAAACTGCGACGGCCGCGTCAACTTTCCCGACGGCGAGGTCTTCACGAGTCCCGAAGAGACCGCCGTCAATGGCCACATCACCTTCAGTTTCCCCGGCATTTACGCGGGAAAAGAGATCGAGGGAATACGCCTCGAGGTGAAGGACGGGATCGTGGTCAAGGCGACGGCGCGCAAGGGTGAGGACCTGCTCCACGCGCTCCTCAAGACCGACGAAGGCGCCTCGCGCTTCGGCGAGGTCGCCGTCGGCACCAACTACGGCATCCAGAAGTTCACCCGCAACATGCTCTTCGACGAGAAGATCGGTGGCACCGTCCATCTTGCTCTTGGCAACGCAATGGCAGATGCCGGCGGCAAGAATCGGTCGGCGATCCACTGGGATATGCTCTGCGATATGCGGCAGGGCGGCACGATAACGGCCGACGGGATACTTTTCTACAAAGACGGCCGGTTTATAGAGGAAGTACTCTTCGACTGAGATCTTTTATCTGCTCGAAAAGGGGTCGGTGGGAAGCTCCGCGCCTCTCCTCTTGCGAGGAAGAACGCCGCTCCGGTGCTCCGTCTTGCTTTTTGGCGATCCCCTGCTATAACTGCCGCGGTGTGCGATAGGTCGAGGAGTTTTTCATGTGCGGTGTCGCGGGTATCTTCGGGATAGAGTCGGCTGAACGGTATGTCGCCGAAATCCTCTTCGCGATACAACACCGTGGACAAGAATCGTGTGGTCTTTCGGTGAAAATGGCCAACGGAGATATCGCCACTTACAAGCAGATGGGGCTCGTCAAGCATGTATTCACCTCCGAGGTGTTCGACCGGTTCACCGGCGTGAACGCCATCGGGCATGTCCGTTATCCCACCGCCGGCTCCAGCGACATCCTGAATAGCCAACCGCACACGGTTCCTCTCCCTGACGGCTCGACGCTCGCCTTCTGCGCGAACGGCGATGTCGTCAACTATGCCGAGTGGCGCGAATTCCTCGAAAAGAGAAAGGTCGCCTTCACGAGCAACAACGACGGCGAACTCATCGCGCGGCTCATCGCGTACCGTATGTTCGCCGAGGGCCTTGCGATCGAGGCGGCCATCGAATCCATTCAGCGCGACATCGAGGGGGCCTTTTCGGCACTCCTTCTCTACCGCGACCAACTCTATGCATTCCGCGATCCGCACGGTTTCCGTCCCTTCGTGATGGGCCACCGCACATGGCAGGGGGTGGGGGAAATGCCCTCGCAGGGGACCTGCTTCGCGTCGGAAACCTGCGCCTTCGGCATCATCGGCGCCCAATTCGTTCGCGAGGTGAAACCGGGCGAGATTATTCGGCTCGAACCGAATCGTCCGGCGACCACGGTTGCAATAAATGGCGCTACACCGCGCCACTGCATCTTCGAATTGATTTACTTTTCCCGTCCCGATACGCTTACCTTTGGCGAATTCGTTTATCGTGTGCGCAAGAAGATCGGCGCGACGCTTGCCCACTATGACCACGATATTCCGTCGGGTGACGACCTCGCCGTGATGGCGGTGCCCGATTCTTCCAACTTCGTGGCACTCGGCTATGCCGCGGAAAAAGAGGTTCCTTTCGAGATGGGCCTCATCCGCAACCATTATGTTGGGCGCACCTTTATCAGTCCTTACCAAAAGAAACGCGATGAGGGGGTCAAGCAGAAGTTCAACCCGCTGCCTGCCTTCTTCGAAGGAAAACGGGTGGTGCTCGTGGATGATTCTATCGTCCGGGGGACGACGCTTCGCAAAATAGTCCGCATGATACGCGGCGCCGGCGCGAAAGAGATCCATGTCCGCATCGGGTCGCCGCGGGTCATCGGCCCCTGTTTCTATGGCATAGACACGCCGACGCGCGAAGAACTGATTGCAACCCGAATGAGTTTACAGGAAACCTGCGTCTACCTTTCGGCCGATTCGCTCAAGCACATCGAACTCGATGATCTGCTCCGTATCGTCGCGCGTCCCGGCGACTTTTGCACCGCCTGTTTCAGCGGCGACTATCTCTATGTTCCTCCGTCATTCGTCAAGAGCAACGCGCCGGGCTGTTAGGTCTTCCATGAAAAGAAC
>CALITV010000282.1 GCA_938048925.1 uncultured bacterium
CGGAACCTTGTATGATGTGCGCTTCATGCGTGAAATAAGAGCCGGCAACGGCGGCGCCGGGATGGGGAAGAATATGTTCGGTCGTGCCGGTAAAGACGCCGTCATCCGCGTTCCGCGCGGTACCATCGTGACCGACGATGAGAGCGGCGAGATCCTCGCCGACCTCACCGCTCACGAAGAGTCCTGCATCGTGGCCCGCGGCGGACGCGGCGGACAGGGAAACGCCCGTTTCAAGAGCGCGCGGCGGCAAGCGCCGAGATTCGCCCAACCGGGGGAACCGGGCGAGTCGCGTCGCATTCGTCTCTCACTCAAACTAATCGCCGATGTCGGTCTCATCGGTTTTCCATCGGTCGGCAAATCAACCCTCATCTCTGTTATATCGAACGCGCGTCCCAAGATCGCCGATTACCCGTTCACCACACTCATCCCGAACCTCGGCATCGTCGAGGGACCCGATTTTCAACCCTATGTGGTGGCCGACATCCCCGGCATCATCGAAGGATCTCACGCGGGAGCCGGGCTCGGTCTCCGTTTCCTTCGCCATGTCGAGCGAACCAACCTGCTTCTTCATCTCTTTGAAATAACTCCGGCGCGGCGATCCCCCATCGAGGATATCGCCATACTCAACCGCGAACTTGCTCTCTTCAGCGAGGAACTTGCTCGAAAAGAACAGATTTATGTGCTTACCAAAAGCGACATCTATGGCCCTGCCGAGCAAGAGATGCGTGAGGCGCTCGTCTCCTTCCTGCAGGGGAAACCCTTCTTCGAAATCAGCGCCGTCACCGGGGAAGGGATAAAAAACCTTCTGAGGTTCGTCGGAGAGAAGGTCGCTGACCATCGAAAGAAAGGAAAACGCTAGGGGCGCTCCAAGCGTTCGAGAAACTGCTTGATGAGACGATGGTCCTCGTCAGTAAGGTCAAGGAACCGGATCCCCATACCGGGGGCCGGCGGCTGACGATCGGCAAGATCGGGGAAAAGCAAATACTTGTCTTCGGCACGCACAACCTCGCCAGTCACCCGAATCTCGCGATCGGCGCCGGGCAGTGTAAAGCGAAGCTCAAAACGCTCTCCCGGTTCCCAGAGCAAAGAGGAACGGACAAAGACTCCTCCTTCGCTGATGTCACGACTGTCGAACGACGCGGTGACATCTGTTCCCGATTCCCTGAGTTTCAACTTTATCGAGATTGGTGCTCGTTTGAACTTGCGTTGCTCGGCGGTCATGGCGCACGCAGAGGATTGTTGGCTCCATCCACAAAGATGATGCGCGGAGACGGAGTCTCGCGTTCGTTTTCGGTGAGATAGCGATGGCTCGCCACAATGACGAGATCACCGCGGCTCACGAGGCGTGCCGCCGCCCCGTTGACACACACCTCCCGTTTCCCGCGCTCGCCCTGAATGACGTAGGTTTCGAAACGTGCCCCATTCGAAACATTCCACACATCCACAAACTCATAGGAACGAATATCGGCGACCTCCATGAGTTCTGGATCGAGGGTTATACTTCCATGATAATCAAGGTTGGCGTCGGTTACCCGCAATCGGTGTATCTTCGATTTGAGCATCTTTCTGAACATGCGCCGCTCCTCACTGATAGCCGGCGCCATATTAGTCGGAAGTCAACGCTTGTCAACCCCGCGAATACGACAAGAGATAAAGGTTGACAGCAACCCCTTTTCTCCGGTATGATAATGACGCTTTCGGTGCTATAGAGGATGTCGTTCCGCCATGCGGCTCTCCGCTATCGTCACGGGCCTAACGCGCTTTCTTGCCCTCGATCCCGCGACAATTCCTCTTTTCTACGCCCTGACCTTCCTTCATGTCGCCATGAAGGTTTTGCTGGGATTCAAACTAGCAATCGCCGACCGAGCAGGGTTTATGAATCTTTTCACCCCGCCGTTTGTTATTCTCATGACCGGCGGCGACATTGCGCTCTCTTACCTTTTGGCGCTCATTGCCAAACCGCTGGGAAAGCGCGGACGTCGCCTGTACGGGTGGGCGGCGTTTTTGTTCTTCGCGCTCTTTCTCATCGCAAACTTCACGCTCTATACCTACTACCGCAGTTTCCTTACATTCGGACTCATAGTCTTCAACGGCGCCGGCGGCGGCGAATTGCTGAGTTATTTCGGCGATGCGCTCAGTCCCTATCTGGTTTCGTTCCTCTGTTGCATCGGTGGAGCGGTGCTGTTACTCTTCGGCGCCATCGAACGCGCCATTGCTGCGAGCCGTTGGGGAAAACCTCAATTTCCGGCACTTCTGCTCCTGTTCGGTCTTCTCACATGGCCCGTCGTCGGAGAGACTTTCCGTTCAGAACAGAAAGCCTTCCTCATCGCCAATCCGCTTATGCAGCTTGTTCAAACCACGATAACCGGGGTTTCTCTCTACCGTAATCTCGAGCAACGCGACATCCCCGAGGATGCCTTTATTCCCCCCGCCGCACCTATCGCCGGTCGCTATCCGGTATGGGAATCTCTTCCTCTGCTGCCCAAACTCGAGAAACCCGACATCCTTGTCATCATGATCGAGGCGGTCGCCTACGACTATACCCCCTTCGGCCGGCGCGGCATCAATAATCTCTCCTTTTTCGACCGCCTCGCCGAAGGCGGTATTCTCTTCACTAATTTTCGCGTCGTATTCCCTGCCTCGAGCCGAAGTTTTCTCTCTTTTCTCTGCGGCGACTACCCGAACACCGGTTTCTACACCATCACCAAAATGTACCCCAACTACGACTGCGCCTCGCTTCTCGATGTTCTGAAAGCGAACGGCTACCGCACAGGATTCTTTCAGGCGAACCGGTTGCTCTTCGACAACTT
>CALITV010000283.1 GCA_938048925.1 uncultured bacterium
TGCACCTCGTCTATGATGTAGGTTTTCCGCTTCGATTTGACCGGCGCATAGGAGATGTTCTCGCGGATGGTGCGCACATCGTCCACCGAATTCTTCGAGGCACCGTCTATCTCGGAGACATCGGGATTTCTTCCGGCGGCGATCTCCACGCAGTTTTCGCACCGGTTGCACGGCTCTCCGTCCGGTTCCGGCTGAAGACAGTTGACCGCCTTCACGAGAAGCCGCGCGAGAGTCGTTTTTCCGGTACCACGGATTCCGGTGAAGAGCAGGACGGGGGCCAATTTTCCCTCGCGTAATGCGTGGGTGAGCGATTTGATCACCGGTTCTTGCCCGACTACCTCTGAAAATCGCTGAGGCCGCCATCTGCGCGCGATGACTTGATAACTCATGGGAGGATGCTCCTTATGGTGTCTTTTTCGTAGATGCGGTTCTTGTCTGCATGAGCGCGAGGAACCGCCGCGCCGCTTCCTGCTCCGCTTTCTTCCGGTTGCGCCCTTCCCCGTATGCGGTGAGTCCGAGCGCCCGGCACTCGACGATGAATCGTGTCTCGTGATCGGGGCCGCTCTTCTCGGCGACCACATACACCGGCACCGGCTCTCCGAGGTTCTGGAGCACCTCCTGCAGGCGGGTCTTGTAGTCACGGTCTATGTGGCGGAGGAAGGTCGCAATGTCGGTGCCTGTGCCGAGACGCGGGCCGAACAGGCGCTCTGCGACGGAGAGAACGGTGGTCCATCCGCAGGACAGAAAGACGACCGCCATGAGCGCCTCGAACGCATCGGCAAGTATCGAGTCCTTTTCGCGGCCGCTCGTTTTCTCCTCTCCCTTGCCGAGCGAAAGGAAATGACCGAGGCCTATCGAGCGTGCCACATCGGCGAGGCCTTCCTCGTCTATGAGATGAGCGCGCGCCCGTGTCAGACAGCCCTCGTCCGCATCGGGAAATCTCCGGTACAGGAGCGTCGAGACGGCGAGGCCCACCACCTCATCGCCGAGGAACTCGAGCCGTTGGTAATTAGGGCGTCCCGGCGTGTCGTCGGATGGGTGCACGAAGGCCTGTTCGAGGAGGGCGCGGTCGGGGAATGTGCATCCGAGAGCCTCTTCGAGCGGAGAGAAATCGAGGAGTCGTTCACGCGCCATGGGATTCTCCGAAAAGGTGAAGCGCGATGCCCGCGGCGACGGCGGCGTTGAGCGATCCGATGCGTCCCGCCTGAGGAATGCGCGCCACGATATCGGCGTTCAGCATAACGAACTGACCGACGCCCTTGTCCTCGCCGCCGATGACGAGGAGTAGGCGACCGGTAAGGCGCTTTGCCGCCTCTCGTAAAGGGGTCGCACCGCTTCCGTCGAGAGCGATGATCGTGAACTGCTCTTTTTTTGCCCGTTTTATGTAGGTGTTCGTGTTTTCACCGCGGGCGATCCGCAGGTGCTCGGTCGCGCCGGCGCTCACCTTGACGACCGAGGGATAGATTTCGGGGACCCCCTTGAGCGGGAGGAGAATATCGTGGAACCCGAAAATCTCGGCGCTCCGCAAGATGGCGCCGATATTGTGGGGGTCTTCGACATTGTCGAGGAGCAACAGGCGATCGGCAGAGAAAACCGTTTCGAGGTCGGCATAGGGATACGGGGAACAGCGGAGCACTGCCCCTTGATGTTCGGTCGTGCGAGAGAGTTGGAACAAGCGGTCGCGTTTGACCAAGGTCACCGGCACCCCTTTGTCGGCGAGATAGCGAGACAGTTTGCGGAGCCTCTGATTTTCTTCTGCTTTTTCGGCAAGAAAGGCCTCGTGTACCCGGCGTTGGCCGCTCCGCAGGACCTCGAAACAAGGGTTGATGCCGTAGAGGTATTCCCAGCGAGGTTTAGCCATTTCGTATCTCTGCCCGTATGTCGAGAAAAGCCTTTTTCCGGTCCGACGATTGTGTTATCGGACGCCCGACGACAAGGTAATCGGCACCCGCCGCGACAGCGGCCGCCGGTGTCGCAATCCGTTTCTGGTCTCCTTTCTCCCCATTCGCCGGGCGAATGCCGGGGGTGAGAATCTTGAACGAAGGGTGCGTAACGCTGCGAATGATCTCTATCTCGAGCGGGGAAGCCACCACGCCGTCCAGACCCGATTCTTCGGCGAGCCGTGCAAGTCGCGCCACCTGTTGGGCTGGTGTGTCGTGATAGCCGATCTCGCGCAGATCCTCTTCGCCGAGGCTCGTGAGCACCGTTACGGCAAGTATGAGCGGCCGCTCGGGGAGCGCATCGAGCATCCGGCGCGTCTCCAGCATCATCGAGCGGCCTCCGGCTGCGTGGACATTGAATATCTTCACGCCGAGCGCAGCGGCGGCGAGTCCTGCCTGTGCGACGGTGTTGGGAATGTCATGGTATTTGAGGTCGAGAAAAACATCTTCTCCCATCCCGACGATCTCCTTCACGAGTGCCGGCCCTTCGCGGGTGAAGAGTTGTTTGCCGATCTTCCAACCGGCGCCGAGCCCTTTGAGTTCTCTTACGATGGCGAGCGCTTCGGCACGGCTGGACACATCGAGCGCGACGAATACCTTTCCTTTTTCCATTGGTCACCTCCGCCGATCGGGTAAGGGCGATTATATAGTGAGAGAAGGAGAAGGCAAGTCGAGGCCACATGATGTTGGAGCCCAGTCAAAATAGCCCCCCAATGTACTCATCGGGCGTTTCTCATGGCGGGAACATACCCGCACAGCACCTCGGCACCTGATTTTAATGTAAAAACACCGCTTCTCACATTCTCCAGCACCACCAAACGGCAGGTCTCTTTCCTCGTCATCCCGATAGACTCCTCCATCTCTGTCTCCTTCTCAACAACAAAAGGGACAACTTCCTTTTGCTCGGCAGTTGTTTGACAAAAATCTTGCCTATTCGGCGCTTCTGGGTTAGTATCCCTCGCTTTATAGTCGTTGACACGGAGAGCACATTGAATAGTTCAGTTATTTCAGCCACTTTCGAGGCTCTTTGCGGGCAGGCGGCACCACAGTCGGGCGGTGCGATCGCTATTATCAACATGCTGCTTCCCTTCATCATCATCTTCGTCATCTTCTATTTTCTGGTCATCATGCCTCAAAAAAAGCAGCAAAAGAAACATCAGGAAATGCTCAATGCGCTCCAGAAAGGAGATCGGGTGCTCACCTCCTCGGGGCTCTTCGGCCGCATCGTCGAGGTAAAGCCGACCCTCTTCAAAGTGGAGGTGGCACCCAAGGTGGTCGTCTCTCTGCAGAAGAGCGCGGTGGTCTCGAAAGTGCAAGAGGAAGAAGGCGAGAGCACCGAAAACAAATCGGAGAACTAGAAAGATCTGGATAAGGAGAAATGCCTATGGAAAAGAACTGGACGATGCGCGGCCTGTTCGTCTTGACTCTCATTATCGTGGCCGTCATCATGCTTCTGCCGTCGTTCATGGACCGGGAGAAATATCCTTTCCTCAACAAAATAAACGAGGGACTCAATCTCGGTCTCGATCTCAAGGGAGGCATTCATTTTGTGCTCTCGGTTGATGTCGAGAAGGCGGTGCAAGATCGTGTGGACCGCCAGACCGACGAGATTGCCAAACGGATGGAAGAGGAAAAAATCCCCTACACCTCGATAAAGGCCGATCCCGTCGAGCCGATTATCCGCATAACGATCCAGTCGGAAGCCGATGCCGATCGGTTCCGCGATAAGGTCATTGACTACTTCCCTTCGTTCCGTAAGACCGCGCAGGATGGGCTTACCTACGAACTCACGATGCGCGAGGACTATATCAAGAATCTCCGCGAGTCGTCGGTCGATCAGGCGCTCGAAACGCTCCGGAGCCGTATAGATGCACTCGGACTCAAAGAACCGGTCATCGTGAAACAGGGCTCCAACGCTATCCTCATCCAACTCCCCGGTTACAAAGATATCGAGCGAGCGCGCTCCATCATCGGCCAGACGGCTCAACTCGAATTCAAGATCGTCGCCGAAGACCTCGACCCGCTCGCCGCGGTTACCGAGGTGCCCGAAGGCATCACGCTTCACCAAGGGCGTGGGCAGACCTCGGACGGCGCCATGCTCTCCTACCACTACGCCGTCTCCGAAAACAAGGATCTCCTGCTCAACTGGCTCAAGGACAAGGCCTCCGAGGGGACCGAGTTCCTCCTCGAGGAGACTTTCCGCGAGGGCGGCAAAAAGATGTACCAGTCGTGGCTCCTCTACAAGAAGGCCTACCTCACCGGCGATATGCTCACCGATGCCCGCGTCGAGGTGGACCAACAGCGCAACCGCCCCTATGTCAGCCTTTCGTTCGACCGCAACGGCGCGCAGATCTTCGAAGAGGTCACCGGCAAGTTTGTAAAACGCAAGATGGCGATAGTACTCGACAACCGTGTCAATTCGGCACCGGTCATCCAAACCAAGATCGCTGGCGGCCACGCCATGATTACGCTCAATTCGATGAACGACTTCAACACGACGCTTTCCGAAGCAAAGGACCTTGCGCTGGTGCTCCGCGCCGGATCGCTGCCCGCGCCGGTCACCTTCGAAGAGAACCGAACCGTGGGGCCGAGCCTCGGCGCCGACTCGATCCACAAAGGAAAGATCTCGATCGCCGTGGGGCTCGGTGTCGTGGTGCTCGCGATGATCATATACTATGGACTTTCGGGGATCATCGCCGATGTTGCGCTTGCGCTCAATGTGCTCTTCATCCTTGCGTTCATGGCCGCTTTCGGTGCAACGCTCACCTTCCCCGGTATCGCCGGCATCGTGCTCACCATCGGCATGGCGGTTGACGCAAATGTGCTCATCAACGAGCGGATTCGCGAGGAATTGCGGAACGGCCATTCGTTCATGTCGGCATTCGAACTCGGTTACGAACGAGCGTTTTCGGCGATATTCGACTCGAACCTCACGACGGCGATCGCCGGATTTTTCCTCTGGAACTTCGGCAGCGGCACCGTCAAGGGTTTCGCGATAACGCTCCTGCTCGGCATTGCCTCGTCAATGTTCACCGCCGTCTATGTCACCAAGGTCATCTTCCACCTGCTCCTCAAGGTGGGCATAAAGAAAGTTTCGGTGTAGTAACGGGAGAACGCCATGGAACTCATAAAGCAGACGCTCAACATAGACTTCGTCGGCAAATTCAAGTTCTTCGGTATCGTTTCGATGATAGCGGTCCTCGCCGGCACCGTCCTCCTCATCGTCGTCGGCCCCAACTACGGCGTTGATTTCAAAGGTGGTACCGAGATTCAGATAAAGATCGCCGGCATAGACATCGCCGGCGTCCGTGCGGCGCTTTCATCGTTCGACGGCGTCGAGATACAGCAGTTCGAAGGACACGACGACGAGTTCGTCATCAAACTGCCCTCCATCTCGCTCGCCGACGCGAACGAGGTCGAAAAGGCGATAGCCGAGGCGCAGAAAGCCTTCCCCGAAGCGAATCTCATCAAGAAACACTTCAATGTCGAGGTCGGCGACCGCGTCGAGTTGTGGTTCGACAAGCCGATTGACAAAGACAAACTCGTCGAAACGCTCCAGAAATTCGCGGTGCCGCTGACTGGCCAGAGCGAATATGCGCAGGTCGGCGACCGCCACATCTACAAGGTGTTCCTTCAGAGTTTCACGAGCACCATCATCGCGGCGATCGAACAGAAGAGCGGCACCAAGGCCGACATCCAACGTGTCGAACTGGTTGGCCCCAAGGTGGGCAAGAAACTGCGCACCGACACGGCGCTCGCCATTTTCTACACCTTGATCGCTCTCCTCATCTACATCGCGCTCCGCTTCAACTTCCAATCGGCGCCCGGCGCCGTCATCGCACTCTTCCA
>CALITV010000284.1 GCA_938048925.1 uncultured bacterium
GAGTAAAGACGACACGACTTTCTACCAAGTGAAGCCGGGCGTGAATATCTTCTTCGATGTCACTTTCAAGAACGACATCTTCAAACCGACGACCACCGAAAACACTTTGTTCAGGGCACATATTCAGGTGCTGGGAGAAGGGGCGCTCCTCGACGAGCGCGATGTCTATATCATCGTACCGGGCATAAAAGACGACGGCGGCATCGAGTCATAATCGGCCCGCCGCCAGAAAGCGAGCAGACGAGTATCTAGTTCTTGATCACCCGTGCCCGAACATCTTTATCGGCATCCACTACTATCCAGAAATTCGGGAAGGTGCCCTGCACATCGGCGGCGTCGGTGCCACGCCACTGATCCCAAGTATAGCCTTCATAAACGGTCACCGTCATGTTGACCGTCGTGTTGGGCGCATAACAGACCGGATTACCGGCGGAACTCAGTGAGCCCGTTGGATTCACGGCAATCTCACCTCCGCCGACAATGCGCTGGGGTCCCTGTTGATAATAGACATACGGTGCCAACTTATAGACACCGCTCGGACAGGTGTCGGCAACCACATCGTCATCGGGTGCCACCACATCTACATCAACACTCTCCGGCGGCGTCACCTGCGCCCGCACCGTTTTGTCGGCGTTCATAAGGATGGTGAAGGTCGGGAATTCCCCTTGCACATCGGCAGCATCGGGACCGCGCCACTCGATAAACGATTGTCCCGCATCGACGGTGAGCGTCATCGTCACCGTGGTGTTCGACGCATAGCAGACAAGATTTCCCTCGGAATCGGCGACACCTACCGGAGCGAAGGCAATCGTTCCGCCGCCGGTAATGTTTTCATTCCCGACGCGGTAGAAAACGGAAGCGGTCAGCCGGAAGAGCCCATCGGCACAGGTCCCTGGCACGATATCCACATCGGCAGGAGGCACATCGGGGATCACTCCCGCGTCTTCGTCAGCAAACTCCTCGTCGGACAACGGCCCATCAGAGAGCTCTCCATCCTCGTCGGAGACCATCGGACTATCGTCTGAAAGGGGACCTTCGGCGAACAGATCGTCCTTGTCGCCGGTCGCATCGCTCTCGGTGACCGTCTCGTCGGTCACTATCGTGTCGGTGTCAGCAACGGTAGTATCGGTCACTGTCGTGTCCGCAATGAGCCAATCCTCATCGCTTACCACCTTTTTCGATTCACTGCAGGCGACAAAGGATGCAACAGCCACGAGGATAAAAGCCATAAAAAACAGCCTCTTCATCGAACACCTCCCGTTCATGGTTCATAAAATCAGTCAGGTCGCTCTCCTACGCCGGGTAAGACGGGCAAGAAAAAGAAAAAGTTCCCGGTGTGCGGAATTTTTTAATGGATATGTATGTCGTCTATATAGATGCCGCTCGCCGTTATCTCGGCGTCGGAACGGAAACGGAAAGCGATCTGAACCGTCTGACCTTTGAACGGCGTAAGAGAGGCTCCGAAAAGGTTCCACGACTCACTTTTACCACCGATTTTTGTTTTGGTCGAACTATCGAGGAGACTGCTCGGCCCCGTGATAAAAACCGCCTTGGTCGCGCTTTCCCATGTATCGGTCTGCTTCTTGACGAGCAACTCCACATAGTCCTGCATATAGACGCTTGTTCCTTCGGTATCCACATACGCATAGAACTCTATCACCGGCTCGGCCGCGCCGCCCGGTATCGCGAGTTGCGTAGTGAGCGTCAGCATTGCGTTTGCGCCGTTCGAGTAGTTGCCGCTCAAATTGGTGGCGGCGCAATTTGTGCCTCCATGCGCCGCGAGCGGCCCTGCTGTCGGCGCGCCGATCTGCCAATCGCCTGCCGGTGTCCAATTTGCGACACCGCCCTCAAACCCCTCCGTAAAGTCGAGCGTTCCGCCACCGGTATCGGTGTCGGGCACCACCGTGTCGGAATCGAAGGTATCCGTGTCCGGCTGAGCGGTATCGGGGTCGGGGAGCACCGCGGTATCGTTGTCAGGAAATGTCATGTCGGTCGCATCACTGTCCGGGAGACCGTTATCAGGAAGCATTGTATCATCCGGCACAGCGGTATCGTTGTCTGGCTTCGGCGCCGTTCCCTTGAAGCAATACCCGGTCGTTTCGCAGTACCATCCGATCGGACAATCTTGTCTTTCGGGGTCACAGGTATCACGGAGCGTACAACGATACTCGACCTCGCCGGTCGGGAAACCGTTGCTGTCCTTTATCTCGATCTCGGCACAGTACTCGGCATAGTTACAATTACTATCGCCGTTCGCCGGATCGCACACCGCCCCCTGCCCGGTCCCCGGATCGTCCTCGATCGGCACACAGGCTTGCCAGAAGAAAAGGAGACCCACTATCAGTATGGCTGCCGTCACCGCAAATTCTTTCCGCATCGGTCGCTCTCCGACAACACTCCATTGACCGGCGCCATGATACCGCGAACGCTCCTTTTTTCAATAAAAACCTCCTTCCCGGCACGGACGCTTTACATCGCGCCGCTTTTTTCTATACTCACCTTAGGTCGTGAATATACGAAGAGCAGAGACGATGCTGCGCCCGCTCAAAGTCGCCGGTTCGCCGGTCCTCAAGAAAAAGGCTGCTGTGGTTACCACAGTGACTCCCGAGATCCGCGCTCTCGCCGCCGACATGATCGAAACGCTCAAAGCGGCGAACGGACTCGGCCTCGCGGCGCCGCAGGTCGGCGAAACAGTGCGCATCGTCATTCTCGACCGCGGTTACCTCACCTGGGATGCGCTCTCCGAAGAGCAGCGCACAAACACCACCTGCCGCTATGAACCGGAGGTGCTCGTCAACCCGGAGATCCTATCAGGCGATGGCTCTTACGAGATCGAAGAGGGATGTCTCTCGGTGCCCGGCTACCGCGCGCCGGTCGTGCGGTTCGCCCGCAGCACTTACCGGTGGCAAACCCTCGAGGGAGAGGAGAAGGAGCGGACGGCCGAGGGGCTCG
>CALITV010000285.1 GCA_938048925.1 uncultured bacterium
ACGCACCGCGACGGTGGCCATGAGCCCCTGCGCGAAACCGCCGAAGAAGTCGGGAGCCGTATCGGTATCGAGTTCGCCGCAGAAACGCCGTTTGAACTTTACTTCGTACTGCAGATGAGCGCGGCCGCCGATGTCGAGCGCCACCACCCCGAGCGCCTCATCCATTGGAAAAACAAAAAAACCGGCGCGGTTGATCCCCTTCTTGTCGCCGAGCGCTTTTCTCACCGCGTCACCGAGCACGATGCCGATGTCCTCGACGAGGTGATGCTGATCAACCGCGAGGTCTCCTTTCGCCGCTACGGTTAGATCAATGCCGCTGTGCCGCGCGAAGGCTTCGAGCATATGGCCGAGCATCCCGATGGGAATTGCTATCTTTGCCGCGCCGGTGCCGTCGAGGTTCACGGCCACCGAGATGTCGGTTTCACTGGTCTTCCGGGCAACCCGCCCTTTTCGTTCCTTCATGATTTTCTCCGTTCGTTCAGTACCGCGATGAGCCGATCGGTATCCTCCGGTCTGCCGACCGATATCCGCAGCGCGTCGGCCGAAAGCGGCGGCAATTTGGCGAAATAGCGCACGAGAATACCCTTTTCCCTGAGGTGCGCCGCCGTCGCGGCGAGATGTTCGCCGGTGATGGTAAGCGAATTGGCCGCCGAGGGATATACCGTGTAACCGAGCGCCGCGAACAATGGCATCATCCGTTCCCGCTCTTTCACAATCTTCTCGACGCATTGGTGCATCCACTCCTCGTCAGAAAGGGCCGCGAGCGCCGCGGTGATCGCCGCCGCCGAGAGGGGGTAGGGTGAAAGAGTCGCATGCAGCGGTCTGATAACGCTGGAATCGGCAAAACAATAGCCGATCCTCATTCCCGCGAGCCCCCACGCCTTCGAAAAGGTGCGCGTCACCACGAGGTTCGGGTAGCGCCGGACGAGCGGTGCCACCGTCACCCCGGCGAACTCCCCATAGGCCTCGTCAACGACGACCAGTGTATCGGGAAGCGCCGCGATGACCCGTTCGACCGCTGCGGGAGCGACGAGGTTTCCCAGAGGCGCACCGGGGTTGACGAGCATGAGCAGTTTCGCCTTTCGGGCGCGGATCGCCGCGATAACCGCCTCTTCGGGAAACAGTTCTCCGGGACCGAAGGGAACCTTCACAATCGAGGCCTCGCGGATCATCAGAAACCGAATGTTCATCGAAAAAGTGGGGGCAGTGACAACCGCCGTATCGCTTGGCACAACGACGAGGTCAACGAGATTGCGCAAAAGATCGTCGGAACCGTTGGAGACCTCGACCATATCGGCGGTGAAACCCTCGCGCGCCGCGATTGCCTCACGGAGCGGTTTACGATCGGGATAGCGGGCGAGATCGGCAGGAACGATGGCGGCAAGCGCCGCCGCGACCCGCGGTGAAGGGCCGTAGGGGTTTTCGTTTGCATCGAGCCGCACGAAGGACGAGCGGTCCTCCTCCACCTCGTAGGGGCTCACCCGCCGTATTGTTCCACGAACCGGTACCATGTCGTCACCTCACACTACGATGACCTTGTTTATCTCATACTCGAGGATATCGGTCGCGCCGAGCCGTATCAATTCCGGTATCAAAGTGGCGACGACATCGCGATCCACCACGATCTTCGCCGCAATGCCGGATCCCCCCGCCAACTCGGCGACGGTGGGTGCCTTCATACAGGGAAGACGCGGGATAATTGCGTCGGCCTTGTCCACCGGGATGTTCATCTCGAGCATTACTTTCTTCGCGGCGGTGAGCACTGCGGTGAACAACAGGCACATCTCCTCGATCTTCCGTTTCTTCCACGGATGGGAAAAGATCTCGGGGTTGACAATGAACTGTGTCGAAGAGCGCATTATTTCGCCGACGATCCGCAGTTTATTCTCGCGGAGAGTCGTCCCCGACGCGGTATTGTCAACGATCATGTCGGCATCATCGGGCGGGAAGACCTCGGTCGCCCCGGAGACACGGAGATAGTGATACACATACTTCTCGCGCTCGAGCCACTCGGTGGTTATCCGTTCATACTCCGAGGCGACTACGATCTTTTTCGAACGGAGCGCCGCATCGTCCATGGTCTCAGGAACCGCCGCCACGATCCGGACCGGGTCGAACCCGAGGTCGAGCACCCTTTCGACATTCGCTCCAGTCTCGACGCACCAGTCGAGTCCGGTGAAACCAGCATCGTGTGATCCGAGCGCAACGATCGGAGGAATGTTCTGCGGTTTCATGATCTTGATCTCTATATTGGGGTCGCCCGACACCGGCTTGAGTTCGCGCCCCTGCACCGACATCCGATATCCGGCATCGTTCATGAGTTGCACGACCTTCTCGTAGATACGCCCCTTCGGGATCACCAGTTTCAATTTCTCCATCGTTTCCTCCGCCGGACAAAAAAAAAGCCGCCGGCTTTCGCCGACGGCCCGTGGATATCATACCCGCGCGGTCAGCTAAGCCGACAGAACACCGCCGTTATCATGATGATGTTTCCAACTGCCGAATCCCGCGCACATCTCCGCACATCTCCGCATAACACAAGAGCATGATAGGCAAACGGATGCGGAATGTCAAAAAATATCCGCGATCTCTGGTCGGGGACATTCTTCCTTTTGACTCGCCCTCTTTTTGTGCTATGCTCGTTTTGCACAGTGTCGAAAACTAAAGAGAGGTCACTTGAAAAACTTATTTATCCTTTATGCGGCGATACTAGGAGCCATGACTACGATGGCCAAGGAAACAGGGCCCAACACACCGGAACCATCCCAAGGAGAAACCACCATGAAGCCGAAGATTCTCGTCGTCTATTTTACCCGTACCGGTAACACCGAATCTATTGCCCAAGAAATGGCTGCCGTGCTCGACGCCGACCATGAGAAGATCATCGAGGAAGGAACGACATGGGGCGGCTTCTGGGGTTACCTCAAGGCGGGAAAAGCGGCATGGCAAGAGCAAACGACTCCCATAGCCCCCCTCTCCCATCATCCGCGGGAGTATGACCTCGTCATTATCGGCACCCCGATCTGGGCATGGAATATGACGCCTGCTGTCCGCTCGTTTCTGACCGTTTACAAAGACGACCTCAAAAAGATCGCCTTTTTCG
Source organism: uncultured bacterium (assembly GCA_938048925.1). Lineage (GTDB taxonomy): Bacteria > UBP6 > UBA1177 > UBA1177 > JAKLFG01 > CALITV01. Next base: position 3,104 of record CALITV010000285.1, read on the forward strand.
CCACCGAAGGCGGTTCCGGTCATGACAAAGCCTTTACCAACATGGAATCGCTCGTTGGAAAGAAGCCTCTCGTCACTGCTTTTTGGAACGCAACCGACCTCCGGAAAAAAAAGACGCGGCAGGAGAAACTCGCCGCGTTCGTGTCGGCAATCCGAAGCGCACTGGGTATCGAACCGCTGTAACAGGATACTCTCTCCCCACCCACAAAAGTTGACAGCACACCTTCTCGTCATACAATCATCCCTCACCGGTGCCGGAGTGGTGAAACTGGTAGACGCGCCGGACTCAAAATCCGGTGGTGGCGACACCGTGTCGGTTCGAGTCCGACCTCCGGCACCATGTTCACTTTTCCAATATCGAGCCGAAGACGAGGAGGGTGGATCAGATGCGTCCTGTTGTCGTCATCATGGCGGGGGGAAGCGGAAAGCGCTTCTGGCCCCTTTCGCGGGAGAACCGCGCCAAACAATCACTTGCACTCTTTTCCGAAAAGACCTTACTCGCCGAGACCATTGAACGGGTGCTACCGCTCTCTCCCGATATTCTCGTCGTCGCCTCCGAGAAGCAAAGAACCCCTATCGAGAGCGATGTGCACCGCTACCCCGGCACACGCACATTGTTCGAACCGATCGGGCGCAACACCGCCCCGTGCATCGCGCTCGCCCTTCGCGCTATCCGAAAATGGCGCGGTGCCGAATCGTTTCGCGTTGCGGTGCTTCCCGCGGATCACTAC
>CALITV010000286.1 GCA_938048925.1 uncultured bacterium
GCGGCCAATCAGTATGTCTATCTGCGGACCACTTTTTACGGCCTCGAAGGCGGAGGCGTGGTCAACCTGCAACTACGGCTCAATGCCGCATCCTCGATACCGGTGACCATGACACTCGATGGAACCAATAGTTACGCCCAATGGACCAACTTCTACGGGGGCGGTCCGACTGTGCTCCTTGGCACCCTTTTCGGCGATATCACCATATCGCAGTATAATCGCAACAACAACACGATAACGCTCATTGAGATGAGCGGCGAAGAACTCACCTTTGTGCCTAACTGACGAATAGAGGGAGGATGCCATGAAAAACCTGTCAGTAGTAATTGTTTTTCTTTGGATGGTCGTCGTCGCGTGCAATGACGGCACGGCAATTCGCAGGCCGGGAAACGACAGTGTCCCGCAGCAGGATGGCGACACGATCGGGGGAACCGACGATGACGAACTGATGAGCGACGAACTGCTGAATGACGACGGTCAACTCGTCAATGATGACGGTCAACTCGTCAACGATGACGGTGAACTCGTCAACGATGATGGTGAACTCATCAACGATGATGGGCCGGTCATCACCGATGATGAAGAGTCAATCTCCGATGATGGGCCGATCATCCCCGATGACGGAGAGCCGACCTCCGACGACGGGCCTATTATCACTGACGACGGAACCATCTGGCCTGACTGCGATATGCCGACAGAAGTTGACAATCCGATGCCCGACAGCGATTCGATTGTGACTAGCTGTGGCACCAATGCCGATTGCGAGCCGACCGAATACTGCGCCAAGCCCGACGGCATCTGCAGCGCTTACCTCGCCGGCACCTGCAAGGAGCGGCCCGAAATGTGCCCGCCGGTGTATTCCCCCGTCTGTGGGTGTGACGGAATCACCTATGGTAATTCCTGTGAGGCGAGCGCTGCGGGAGTCAACATAGACTACAGCGGGGAGTGTGACACGAACCCCGGATGCTATTCCAACGATGAGTGCGCCTCTAGTGGTTCTACGCCACAATTCTGTCTTTTCGAGGTCGGCGCTTGTTGGGGTCCCGGCACCTGCACCGAGATGCCGGAAAGTTGTCCTTTGTTCTATGACCCTGTTTGTGGTTGTGACAACATTACCTACGATAACGAGTGCCTCGCGTGGCAGGCGGGCCAGTCGGTCATGTATGAGGGCGAATGCAAAGAGGAGAAATTCTCGACGCTCTCCTATTATCATGACCAGAGCATGGCTGAGCCCGATGCGATGGTGGTCGTCATCAACGGCGACGAGACGGTCGAATTTCCGACAGCCGATTTTATGACACGCACCCCCTTCACCGGCGGCGTCTATTTTCGCACCACTTTCTACGGACTCACTGATGACGGGAGTAAAATAGAGTTCCAGTTGCGTGCGTATTCGATCGGCTGGACGCTGCCGAAAACCTTTTCGCTCGACGGGACCAACAACTACGCCCGCTGGACGAGGGCGGGGAATGTTCTGGTGGGAAATCTCATGGGGGAGGTGACCGTCTATCAGTACAATCGGAATAACGAGGTCATTACCCTCATGGAAGTCCGCGGCGATCACCTGACCTTCGTTCCGAACTGATAGTTCCGTAGAATTCCTTTCTAGAACAGCCAGCCCATCCGATAGGGGACTGTCTGAACCTTTATCTCGTCGGGGTTCCATGTGTAGGGTGCCGTGGCGGCGGGGCAGGTCGTGTCGCGCAGATAGGAGAGTGCCGCAGCGAGCGATGCCTCAGCCGGGTCGCCGAAGTCGTGCGTCACATCGTCCTCGGCGGCGCAGTCGGCCGGCATCCCGTCGTAGTAGTCGCCGTAGCCTTCGGCGTTTGCCAGTTTGAAGGTGATCGGGACGAGCGTGTAGTCGCAGTAACTCATCGGGTTCATGCCGACCGGCTTGCCGTAGGTTTTTCCCCCGATGATGGCAACTTCGATATAGGGACGAAGACCGTTGATGGCCACCTCGGATGCCGAGGCGGTGCCGCCGGTGGTGATGAACACCACTTTCGAGAGATTGAGACTCTGGCTGTAGTCTTTGAAGTGGTAGTCGCTGTTGTAATGCTGGTGTTTGTCGTTATAGGTGAGCCGCGTGAAGAGTTTTCCCTCGAGATCGCCGCCGGTGATGAGGCTTGCAAGGTGCTCCGCGCCATCGAGCCAGCCGCCGCCGTTGTAGCGCAGATCAACGATAAGGTCGGTGATACCTTGCGTCTTGAACCCGATAAAGGCCTCGTCGAGTTCGCCGTTGGTCGAGTTGATGAACGACTTGAGCATGAGGTAACCAATCTTCCGATCGCCATCGTCGAGCACCGCCGTTTTGTAGATGGAGGGAGCGGTCACCTCGCCGGCGTAGAGCGTGAGCCGCTTCTCCTCGCCGTTGTCTTCGACGACATATTCGATGGGAATATCCTTCTTGTCCTCGGGGCGCGAGGTCACCTCGCTCCAAAGGTTGTTTTCTTCGATCTCTTGAATGGTATGCCCATCAATTTCGAGTATTCGTTGGCCGCGGCGCATACCGGCGGTGTCGGCGGGGCCGCCGGGGATGACGATGGTCACATAGACGACATACTCGGGGAATTTCCGAAAGCCAAAGCCGAAGCCGTAGTATTTCCCCGCATAGTAGTCGTCGTGATCTTCCTTTTTGGCGATGTAACTGAAGCGGTCTGTCGCCTTGTATTTGATGGAGCCGAGGAAATCTTGCGGTGTTTCCCATCCGCGAAAATCTATGTCGGTCGCAAGGTGGTCGTACCACAGATACATATCCCACATTCTGTCGAGTATCCAGAGATTGATGTCGTCGGTCGAGCACTGGGCCATGCCCGGCTTATGTTCCGGCATCCCGGCAGGGTTGCTTTCCCAGTCGTAGCCGTTCCCTTCGCCGTAGTAGGAATCGGCGCCCCACGGCTGGAGACCGGCGATATCATTTTCACAGGAAAGGAAAAGAAGGTGGAGCACCCACCCTATTACGATGAATCGCTTCATGGGAAATCCTCCAACATACGGGCGGAAGGTATCGTATCATGCCCGGCGCGTTTGTCAAAGGGGCACGATCTAGCGCGTATAGATCGGGGTGATGTCGATGGGGATGTCCTTGAGTTTGTCGAGGGCGTCGAGGATCTCTTTCCCCGGATGCGCCCACTTCTTGAGGAAGGCCGCAGCCTCCTCGGGTGTCGCCGCCGCCTCGATGCGGCACAACTCCTCCAACAGTTCTTCGGATGCCTTCACAAAATTCGTGTCGTGGGTAACGAACGAGCCGTCCGGTGTTGCCTCGATGACGCCCTGTTCCTTCATCCAGTTGAACTCTATCACATTGGCGCCGCCGTGTGCTTCGTGGACGCCGAACCGCATCGAGCGGAAGAGCCCCGCGAAGAACGAATCGAGCATCTGGCGGGTGCCGAACCGCGGAATGCCGTAGGTGCCGCCTGCCTCGAGGAGTAGAACGAGTCCGCCGATGTCGGCCTTCGCCTCTTCTATCGTGGTGTAGGCGGCGCCGATCGCTTGGGCCGCTTTCGTGCCGTCGGCGCGATAGGCGGGGCCGAGGCCGTGGCTTACCTCGTGCATCAGCACGAAGTAAAAGTAAGGGTCGAACGCGGCGCTGATGCGGCCGTCCGATATCCGTTTGGCGATGACGGCGGTGCAGGTGCGGAACTTGGCTTGCATGATGTTGTAGATCATCACCTGTTTCCAGCCGACATTCCCGCGCACCCACGGATCGTTCGGCAGGTTGAAGGCGCTCGTCATGATGCCGTGATACGCCTCACCGGCGGCGTAGAGTTCGTGTGCCACCACCATCGGTGCCATTCCGCCGACCGCCGGTTGGGCGCCTGCCGGCATCGGGAAGATGCGAGCCAGTTTTTCGAGATTTCTTTCTATCTCTTTCAGTTGCGTCCCTTTTTCATGGTCAACCGCGAGCAGGAAGCCTTCGTACATCGCTTTGAGGCCGAGCAGACCGTCGGCATATACTTCGAACGGGCCGAAGACCACCTCGAGCGGCGCGTCGGTCAGTTGGACCCACTCGGCTTCGGTGTCGCGGTAGTTGCCGGTAAGGAGGCCTGCGGCGCGATTGAGAAGGTACTGTTTGAGTCCCTCGTGTTCGATGAACGCCGCTGCTTTCTGGATATGGCCGGCGAGCCGCTCGAGGT
>CALITV010000287.1 GCA_938048925.1 uncultured bacterium
ATTCGTCACCGTCGAGCAGTTCGGCGGCAACGTCGCGCGCCGCGAGACGGTCGCGCACCGCCGCCGCCACCGTCGTCTTGCCTGCCCCCGACAGACCCGTAAACCAAACAACGGTCATCCTTACCTCAGCGACGACCAGAGGGTTCTGAAACTAAGCACGGTGATGAGAAGACCGATAAACACCATGAAGAGTTTAGGAGGTATTTTGGTGCAGAGATAGGCGGCGATCGGCGCGGCGATGACGCCGCCGACGATGAGACCGAGGATGGCGGTCCAATAGGAGAGACCGATTGCGACAATGAAGACGGCCGACTCGGCGACCGTCACGAAGAACTCTGCGGTATTGACCGACCCGACCGTCATGCGCGGGCTTACGCCGCGCGCGATGAGCGTCGAGGTGACGATGGGCCCCCAGCCACCGCCCCCGATGGCGTCGAAGAAACCACCGGCGAGCCCGAGCGGGACGACCGTCTTGTCGAGTTCCTGTTCCTGCATCTTCCGCCGAAAGGCTTTGTAAAGAATGACGATCCCCATGAGAAGCAGGTAACCTGCCATGAAGGGTTTTATCTTATCGCCGGGGACCTCGGTCAGAACATAGGCGCCAACTACACCGCCCACGACACCGGGAATGACCAGTCTTCCGAAAAGCGTCTTGTCTACATTGCCGATCCGCAGATGCGACAGCCCCGAGACAGCGGTGGTGAAGAGTTCCGCCGTGTGGACCGTGGCGCTCGCAGCGGCGGGCGGAAGCCCCGCGCTCAGGAGGAAGGTGGTCGAGGTGACGCCGTAGGCCATTCCGAGCGTCCCGTCAACCATCTGGGCAAAAAAACCGATGAGGATGAAGACGAGGATGTCGTCCATCTCATACCCCGAACCGTTGATAGACGAAGTCGAAGTCGCGCCGTATCTGATCCGCCGTGAAACCGAACTCTTCGGGCCCATAGCGGTGCTTCGAGAGGAATGTGTTCTGTTTCGCCGCCTGCTCCCGCAGGAGCGCCTCGATCCCTGGTGTGATCGGCAGGTCGAGGAAGGCGGCTACCCGCCGCATTGTCCCCTCGAAGTCGGCGAAGAGTTCCGGATAAGCGATGACGAGTGTATCGGGATTCTTTCGCGCCGCCTCCTCGCAGAGGCACCGGTAATAGATGAGCGAAGTGCGGTAGAGATTACGGAAGTAGCGATGCTGGAGGTCGGGTGCGATACGGTCGAAGTCGTTGATGCGCCGCTGGACGCCCCGCTCGAGCGAGCAGAGCGAGACGACCGCCTCGACCGGATCACGAACAATGAGGAGGAATTTCGCGCCGGGGAACTCCCGCCGCACCGTGTCAATGTTGAAGAGAAGACAGAACGATTTACTGAACATCCGCAAGCCGCTCGTCCCCACCGCACGGCGATAGACCCCTTTGAGGTAGGCGACGAACCGATCCTTTTCGACCGTTGCTGCAAGCGACCGCTGAAGCGCAGCGTCGCTGGGATATTCACGCCACGCGTGGAAGTATATCCACGAGAGCAGGCCGTCGAAGTATCTCATCGAGAGGGCGATGTCATCGGTTTCGGGCTCGAAGAAGCCGGTCTCGTGGATGTCCGGGTCATAGACTCCGTTGAACGACACCCGGCGCATGATCGGCATGAACGGCCTCAGGAGCGCCCGCGCCGTGAGTGCGGGAAAAACCATTTCCCACAAAAGGAGCGACCGAAACACGGGGAAGGTCGAGGTCAAGTAGCGATGGAGAAAGGTGGTGCCACTCCGGAGATGACCTATGAGAAAAACGGGCTTTTCGAGCGGCGCGTGGACGGCGCGTGGGAAAAGGAGGCGATCGAGAAGAAGCGTGGGCACCATAACCGCAACAAGCGCGACACGAAACATGAGCAGACCGATGTAGCGCGCGCGGAGACCGAAAATGCGCATGAGAAAAAAGACGACCCGGAAACTGTTACTCATTCAGGTCCCATTCGTAGAGCGCTGCACCAAAATAGTAACCGGCACCGAAAGAAACGATCATCCCCTTGCGCCCCTGCTTGCCCCGTGGATCCTCGTTAAAGAAACTATCGAGAACAAAGAAACAACTCGGAGCGCTGAAGTTTCCGTAGCGGATGAAGAACGCCACTGCGCGCGCCAACTGCTGCTCACTGATCCCGATCGTGTCGGGCGAGCCGAACTTCGTCACGATCGGCATTCCCCCCTGATGGAGCGCCCATTCGGGGATATCGGCGGTGGTAAGGTCGTTGCGGGCAAGCATCGGCCCCAGTATCCGCTCGGAAATGAGGCGCGGCATCTCGTCCTTGAGTTCCTCGCCAAGGACGAGGAAGCCCTCCTCCATCCGGATCGAGTCACCGGGGACGAAACAGTTCTCGATGTCGAGGATACGCAGGAGCGGCCGCCTTACATGCCGGCGCATCGAGTCGGGAATGACGAGTACTCCCGCCGCGCCATCTCCGAACAAGAGGCTCGTTCGCAGGTGGTCTTTGAAATCGGGCCGGCTCGGGTCATGAACAGGGTTTACAATCCACGAACACTGATCGAACACACAGACGATAGCCGCCTTCCCCGTTTGGGAACAAAAACGGATCGCGCTTTCGAGTGAAAAAAGACCACCGGCGCATCCGTAGAACGGTCGCTCCTCCGCCATTTGGATCGCAGAAAGCCCCTGCTCCTTTACCACACGCGCCGCAATGTTGGGCAAGAGGTTGGGATCAGAAGAGATGTTGTAGGCAATACTCAAAAAACCGATATCGCCGGCAGGAACGAGACGGGTAAACTCGGCAACCATGTCACCGCACCACGCAACGGGACGGTATCCCTCTTGGGCAAGGGACCGTTCAGGAAAGCGCGTCGGATCGAGGACCGAGGGACGATTCCGGATCCCCACCCCTTTGGCCGCCTTTTTCGCCAGTCGGTTTACCCTCCCCTCGGCAAGCGTGGGAGGATAGAGTATATCTATTGCCTCTTCAGGATCGAAAAGCTGCGGGAGCCGTGTCGTAACCGCCGCGATACTACATGAGCCGATAGCGCCACCACTCACTACGGGATCTCCCTACTTGATACAAAAGACGGAAGAAGAGTCTAAATCGTTTCTGAGCGCTGTCAACTTCGGTTGATTCGTCCTTGCATTTTATGATGATAATCAATAGGATGAGGGCTGGTGCCAAATTTGCGTACGAGGGAAGCAATGCGGTTCTGGTTCTGGTGCGTCATCCTGCCCATTTTTGCAACAGTTGCCTGTTCCGACCTCAACGATGTGCTTTACCGGGGAACCTTCGTGAATAAGTCATCGCTTGTGCTCACCATCAGCCCCAACGGACAGGATTGGGAGCCATTCACTCTTCCCCCCGGTGCTAAAAAGACGATCGAACTCGAAACCGCCCATGTGTACTTCATTGTCGAACCATCGCGAGTCGTGTGGCTATTCGATGAAGAAACGAGCACGATAACCTTCTATGACCGTGATCCCGATCCTGACGACGATACGCTCTATTACTGCATCGAAGGGGCGACCGCATGCGATGGATTCACCGCAATCAACTACTGCGATGGCGGTTTTTGGAAACAACGACTGTGCACCGACGCCTGCCACGATCTTGGCTACCCCACGGCG
>CALITV010000288.1 GCA_938048925.1 uncultured bacterium
TGTCCCATGTGGTGAAATCGGGGCGCGGGTCGATTGGTTCTTCGCTCAGACGAACTGCTCTTTCGGGGCGTTTTCCCTCGTTGCAGACCTCAACCCGATAGGTCAGTGTTTTACCTACCGCGGCATATTTTGGCATGAAGCGGCGTACCGAAAATGCAGGATGAAAAGGGCGATCGAAAAGGCGGGAGACGAAAAATACCGCGCCGAGCGCCGCAAGAATAGTGAAAACCATCGAGGATTGGGTGTTGAGGCCGAAGAAGAGGGCGACGAGGAACATCGTGAAGAAAAATGTGCCGGCGGGAGTGACGCGGCGGTCGAGAAAGCGTAGGAAAGCGAAGGTGTGCCGGTACCAGTGGTAGAGACGGCGCTTCATGCCGGCACGGGAATACTACGGAGGATGCGGTCAACGACGCTCACGGCGGAGAGCCCCGAAAAGCGTGCCTGTGGATCGAGCATGAGACGATGGGGAACCGCCGCCGGGGCGATCTCGCGAATGTCGTCGGGCAGCACGAAATCGCGGCCGCTGAAAAGGGCGAGCGCTTGGGATCCCCGCATGAGGGCGATGGATGCGCGGGGGCTCGCGCCGAGGAGCACCCCTTCGGCAGCGCGGGTCGCCGCGACAATGTCCACAATGTAATGCTTGAGTTCTTCGCTGATAGCGACGCGGCGGATCGTCTGCATGATCGAGAGAATCGTCGTGTCGTCGGCGACGGGTTTCACCCGGAGGAGCGGGTGCTCGACTCCTTGGTCGGACATAACGCGCACCTCGTCGTCTCGACTGATATAGCCGAGCGAGAGGCGCATCATAAAACGATCCATCTGTGATTCGGGGAGCGGGTAGGTGCCGCGCGATTCGATCTGATTCTGTGTCGCTATGACGAAAAACGGTTCGGGGAGCGGACGCCGCACGCCGTCGGCGCTCACCTGTCCCTCGCCCATCGCCTCGAGAAGCGCCGACTGGGTCCTGGGGCTTGCACGGTTTATCTCATCGGTGAGAAGAATATTCGTGAAAATGGGGCCCTCGCGGAACTCGAAATTTCCTTCGCGTTGATTGTACACCGAGACGCCGATGATGTCGGCGGGGAGGAGATCGGGGGTGAATTGGATGCGTCGGAATTGCGTATCAATGGCGCGCGCGAGCGTCTTGGCGAGCGTCGTCTTTCCGGTGCCGGGCACATCCTCGAGCAAGACATGGCCGCCGCTGAAAAAGGCAGCGAGGAGCAGGCGTATCGTTTTTTCCTGTCCCTTGATGACGGTGCCGATCGTGTCGGCGATCTGCCGATAGATATGCTGTGCCGCGGAGATTTCCATGGGTGCTCCTTCTCGTCGTGGGTGAAACGAATTCTAGCGTTCAACATTGAAAAAGCAAATGGACGGCACCGGTGCGATTGGAAAAAACTTGATTTTCCGCCGGTGCTCGCTAGATTTCCTTTCGCTACACGGGGTGTAGCTCAGTTGGCTAGAGTGCTTGCTTTGGGAGCAAGTGGCCGGAGGTTCAAGTCCTCTCACCCCGACCAGCGGTGCCCGTAGCTCAGTTGGATAGAGCAACTGACTTCTAATCAGTAGGCCAGAGGTTCGATTCCTCTCGGGCACGCCAGGTTGCTGTTTCACATTGCGAGGTATGGTGGGTGTAGTTCAATGGTAGAGCACCGGACTGTGGCTCCGGGCGTTATGGGTTCGAGTCCCATTACCCACCCCATTTTTGGTGGGCCCTTAGCTCAGCTGGTAGAGCAACTGACTCTTAATCAGTGGGCCGAAGGTTCGAATCCTTCAGGGCCTACCATCTATAATTTCTTGTAGGGTATCTATGCTGACAGATAACGATACATGCGGCGCGAGAGTGGCGGAACTGGCAGACGCACTGGATTTAGGATCCAGCGGGAAACCGTGGGGGTTCGACTCCCCCCCCTCGCACCATCGGATAGTGTAATAAACTTGAGGGAGCGACTATGGAACATATCCTGAAAGCCATCAGCGATGTCGAAAAGGAGATTTCGGTGACCATTTCGGCAACCGAGGTTGCCGAGCGGTTTTCCGAGGTATATCGGCAGATCGCGCGGGCCGCGAATCTCAAGGGCTTCCGGCCTGGCAAGGCGCCGTTGTCGGTCCTCAAACAGTTCTACGGGAAAGCGGCCGCCGAAGAGGTCGAGGCGCACTTCATTGAGACCGGCATACGGGAGGTCGTCGCCAAGGAGAACCTTCGTCTCATTGAGCGGCCGGTCGTTACGCAGAGAAGCCCGATCTTCGAACATGCCGAGTTCACCTTTTCTTTCAAGGTAGAGACCTTTCCTTCGATCGAGGCGTCGGAACGCGAGTACCGCATATCCTATACACCGGTCTCCTTCCGGGAAGAGATGCTCGAGGACGAACTCATGGCGTTCCGCCGACGGTATACGACCTTCTCGAAAGTCGACCGACCCGCGCGTGACGGCGACCGCGTGACGGTGACCTTCACCGGAACACTCGAGGGGAAAGAGGTGCCCGGCGTGAAGGGTGAGTCGGTGCCGGTTACGCTCGGCGAGCGGCATTTCATCGAAGGGTTCGAAGCGATGCTCCGCGATCGCCGGGCCGGCGACACATTTACCGAGCCGGTCCTGTTCCCCGAAACCTATCATGCGAAGGATGTCGCTGGAAAGAGCGTTGACTTTGCGGTTGAGGTACTGGCGGTCGAAGAGGCTTCGACGCCGGAACTCACCGACGAGTTCGTTGCCGCGCACCATGAAAAGGCGAAAACGGTTGCTGAACTGCGCGATTTGGTTCGTGCCGACATTCAGCGCTCTATTGATGATATCAACCGGGAGACCGAGCGGCACATCCTCGTCGAACGGTATGTCCGCGAACATGATTTTCCGATCCCCCAGACATTTCTTGAGGCCGAGATCGCTTCGCGTCGCGAATCATACCGTCGCCGTCACCATGTCGAAGAGGTGCTGCCTGCGGAGGAAGCACGGATCCGTGAGGAGGCTACATTTGCGGCGAAGAGGTTCTTCCTGCTCAACCATTTCGCCCAGATGCTGGGAATAGAGGCGAGCGATGAGGACCTCGATCGGGAACTGGCCGCCGAGGCCGCTCGGTACGGGATACCGCTCGAGCATTTCAAGCGCTACATCGGCGAGCAAGCGCTCATGGAGCGGCGGTTCGCGCTACGGGAAAAGCGGGTTGTGGACCGGCTTATGGAAAAGGCGGTGTTCGAACGCACGCCGCTGCCGGAAGAAGAAAAAAACGACAAGCGATAGGAGACCTCGGATGCGGAAAAAGACGACGGCCTCGCTTATCCCCATCGTCATCGAGAAAGAGGGGCAGATAGAGCGGGCGTACGACATCTACTCGCGTTTGCTCAAAGACCGCATTATCTTTCTCGGCGGTCCGGTCACTGACGAGATGGCCGACCTCGTGGTGGCCGAGATGCTTTTCCTCGAATCGCAGGACCCAGAACAGGATATCCAACTGTACATCAACAGCCCCGGCGGCTCGGTGACGGCGGGACTTGCGATCTATGACACCATGCAGTATGTCAAGCCGCCGGTGACGACCATCTGCATCGGGCAGGCGGCGAGCATGGGCGCCTTGCTCCTTGCGGCGGGCGCTCCCGGCAAGCGCTTCTCTCTCCCCAACGCCCGGATCATGATCCACCAGCCGATGGGTGGCTTTCAGGGGCAGGCGACCGATGTCGAGATCCACGCCAAAGAGATACTCGCACTCAAGGAGCGGCTTATCGAGATCATGGCCAAGCACACCGGTGCCGAAAAGAAGACGCTCCGCCGGGACATGGAGCGAGACTTCTTCCTGTCGGCCGAAGAGGCGAAGGGATACGGTATCATAGACAATGTCATCGTGAAGAAATGAACGAGCGCCGTCGTCGGGAAGGTGATGTCCGTTGTTCATTCTGCGGCAAGTCGCAGAACGATATCGGTGCCGGTGGCAAGATCATCGCCGGACAGGGGGCGTTCATCTGTAGCGACTGCGTGACCCTCTGCCACGAAATCATTACCGAAGAGGAGGCCCTTTCGTTCCCGGAAGCACACGAGGGGCTCCCGACACCGAGCGAGATAAAGCGGGAACTCGATGCCTATGTCATCGGACAGGAATATGCCAAGAAGGTACTTTCGGTCGCCGTTTACAATCACTACAAGCGCATCAATGCCGTTGCGGCGCACAAGGCCCATGATGTCGAGATCCAGAAGAGCAATGTCTTGCTCGTTGGCCCGACCGGCGTCGGAAAGACGCTGCTCGCCCGAACGCTTGCGCGCCTTCTCCGCGTCCCCGTCGCCATCGCCGACGCGACGACGCTCACCGAGGCGGGATATGTCGGAGAGGATGTCGAGAACATCCTGCTCATGCTCCTTCAGAACTGTGGTTACGATGTTCAGCGGGCGCAGCGGGGCATCGTGTACATTGACGAGATAGACACGATAGCCCGCAAGTCGGACAGCCCCTCCATCACTCGCGATGTTTCGGGAGAGGGGGTTCAGCAGGCGCTGCTCAAGATCATAGAGGGGACGATTGCCAGCGTGCCGCCGACCGGCGGACGCAAGCATCCCCAGCAGGAATACATCAAGATAGACACGAGCAACATCCTTTTCATAGCGGGAGGCGCGTTCGAAGGGCTTCCCGACATCGTCGCGCGCCGTATCAAACGGGCGCAGATAGGGTTCGGTGCGGAACCGGCTCGCGCGGTAGAGGACCGCGGCGAATTGTTGGCACAGCTCCAACCTGAGGATCTGCTCAAATATGGTCTCATCCCCGAGTTCGTCGGACGGTTTCCCATAACGGCCCATCTCCACGATCTTGGGGAGAAGGATCTGCTCCGTATCCTCACCGAGCCGCGTGACGCCATCGTCAAGCAGTACAAAGCACTTTTACGCATGGAAGACATCACGCTCACCTTCCGAGAGGATGCGCTCGAAGAGATCGTGCGCCGGACTTCCGCCCTCAAAACGGGGGCTCGCGGGCTTCGACGGATCATCGAACAGGTCATGCTTGATATCATGTATCGCGCACCGGAAGAGCGGGATCGCATCCGGGAAATCGTCATCACGCGGGGCGTCGTAGCGTCTGGCGAACCGCCGGTTACTTTGCTTCGGAAAAATACGAAAGCGGGCGAAGGAGGCGCTTGACGGTGGTTCTTGAACGGTGCATGCCGCCGCTTTTGCCGCTTCGGGATACGACGGTCTACCCTGCCGCCGTGGTTGTTCTCAAGGTCGGTCGGGATTATTCGAAACGGGCGGTCGAGCAGTCTCTCCGCGATCCGGAACGACGAATCGCGGCGGTCGCTCAGAAAAGGGCCGAGGAGGAACATCCTGCTCTCGACGGTCTCTATGAGGTGGGGACGCTTTGCCGTGTCGCGCAGGTAATCGAAGGGCCGGGAGGCGTATACCATGTCTCGCTTGAGGGACTGATGCGCGTAAGATTGGGAGAGACGGTGGATGCGAATATATGTCGCCGCGTGATAGTGGAACCGTTTGTGACGGTGCCGGGACGAAAACGGGAGATCATTCGTCTTCGTTCGGTTCTCGAATCGCTTCTCATCGAGGTGGCACGCCACCGAGACCGCGGACGCAGTTCCCCGCGGGATCTTTTCGATGAAGAGGACGACGAGCGTTTCCTCGATCGCGCCTGTGCCGCGTACCTCTCGCCGTCGTTACCCGATGCCCAGCGCGTCCTCGGGGAGCCTGCTCTCGAGAGCCGGTACACGATCGTCATAGAGATGTTCAAACGAGAGGCGGATGCGCGCGCCAATGAATTACGAGCGAAGAACGAATGGCTCAGACAGTTCCCGGGGACATGGCAGGGCGTCGGAGGCGATCCGGCGCAGCCGCTGGCGGACTCTTCCGCGGTACCGGGAGAAGAATCGCCACCGCCCGGCGAAATGCATCCGGACGAAGATCTCCTGCGCCAGCGCATACGGAACCTCGATGCGCCGGAAGCGGTGAAGGAGAAAATGCGCGAGGAATTCGAACGATACCGAACGATGCCGCCGATGAGCGCCGAAGCGAGTGTTTCGCGTCTTTACATAGACACACTGCTTGCGCTTCCATGGTGTCGCCGGAGTGACACCGCCATTGACATTGCCCGGGCGGAGGCGGTACTCGACGATGAACATTTCGGCCTTGACGAGGTCAAGAAACGAATCCTCGAGTATCTTGCGGTCCTCAAACTTTCCCAAGGGCTCAAAGCACCGATTCTCTGCCTCGTCGGGCCGCCGGGAGTGGGTAAGACGAGCATCGTCGCCTCCCTCGCACGGGCGACCGGCCGGCAGTTCGTGCGCGCCTCGCTCGGTGGCGTCCGTGATGAGGCGGAGATCCGCGGGCACCGGCGCACCTATGTCGGGGCCATGCCGGGGCGTATCATCCAAGGCATCCGTCGGGCGAAGGTGCGCAACCCGCTGTTTCTTCTCGACGAACTTGACAAAATGGGGTATGATTACAAAGGCGACCCTGCTTCCGCGCTCCTCGAAGTGCTCGATCCCGAACAGAACAGCACCTTTGTTGACCACTATGTTGATGTCGAGTTCGACCTCTCCGAGGTTCTTTTCGTTGCCACCGCCAATGATGAAACGGCGATTCCGCGCCCCTTGCATGACCGGCTCGAGATCATACACATCGAGGGGTACACCTATTATGAGAAGAGCAACATTGCTCGCCGTTTTCTGATCGAAAAACAAAAGCATCTGAACGGCATCGCCGATATCGACATACGGTTGAGCGAGGAAGCGCTCGAAAAACTCGTAGACGGCTACACCTCGGAGGCGGGGGTTCGCGAACTCGAGCGCAAGATCGCCGCAATCTGTCGTCGAGTCGCGCTCGATAGGGTGAAGGGAAAATCGAAGCGTCTGGTACGACGCATTACCGCACAGAACATCGAGGAGTATCTCGGACCGGCGCCGTATTCGAAGCGGAAGGAAGGAAGGACGCCGGTACCGGGAGTGGTGAGTGGTCTCGCATGGACGCCGTACGGCGGAACGATCTTGACCATCGAAGCGGTTCGTTGCGATGGCCGGGGAAACATCCGGACCACCGGCAGTCTCGGTGAGGTGATGAAAGAATCGGTTGAGATAGCGGTGACCTCGGTCCGTTCTCTGGGGCGGCGTTTTCTCGACATTCCGGAGGAGCGGTGGAGAAAGAGCGATCTCCATGTGCATTTTCCTGAAGGGGCGGTTCCCAAAGACGGTCCTTCGGCGGGGGTCGCCATCGCTCTGGCGGTTGCCTCGGTAATGAGCGGTATCCCTGTCGGAGAGGATGTCGCAGTGACCGGGGAAATCACTCTTCGCGGCGCTGTTCTGCGTGTCGGAGGACTGCGGGCGAAACTGATGGCGGCCAAAAAAGAGGGCATAAGGACCGTTTTCATCCCGCGTGACAATGTTCCTGAGCTGGCGAAGATTCCCGACGAAATAAAGAACGGTATCCGGATCGTGCCGGTCGAATGGGCGGAGGAGGTTATCAAAGAGTGTCTTGCCCCCGCGTTCCGTCCTTCGGTGTCGTGCTGCGATGACCGCATGCCGGCTTAGGAAAGAAAGAACGATCGTCAAAAACTTGACAAGGCGTATGCGGCGGTTACACTGCTTTCGTTACACGCGGCGTGCATTTTCAGGTTTCCGCAAACAAAGCGCCCGATCGTTACTAGCAGTAGATCGTGTTGAGCACGGAAAACCTATAGGCGTTTCTTCCGATATGAAACGATGCAGAAAAACAATAACGGATCGAGGAGAAAACTCATGAATCTTCAAGAACTCAAGAACCTTAAGAATGAGGCGATCGTCCAGATGGCCGAAGATCTCGGCATAGAGAACGCCTCGTCGAAACGATCACAGGAACTCGTCTTCGAAATTTTGCAGAAACTCGCTGATCGTGACGAGGCGATCACCGCCGACGGTGTCCTCCAGATATTGCCGGATGGCTTCGGTTTCCTGCGGTCGCCGCGTTACAACTACCTGCCGGGCCCCGACGACATCTATGTGCCGCCGGCGATGATCAAGCGCTACTACCTGCGCACCGGTATGTCGATCGAAGGTGACATTCGCAGCCCGAAGGAGGGGGAGCGTTATTTCGCCCTCCAGAAGATCAACAGCATATTCGACGAGACCGAACTCGACAAGATAAAGCATGTGCCGCTCTTCGACAACCTCACCCCCTTCTATCCGACCGAGAAGATACATCTCGAGACGCGCAAAAACTCGGTGATGTCCATGCGCATCATGGATCTGCTCGGTCAGATCGGC
>CALITV010000289.1 GCA_938048925.1 uncultured bacterium
AAACGATTTCTATTTTCGCATCCGTTCTCTTTACTTAGCCTCGGCATCGAAGTATATCTCTGTTTACCATCGACGAATGGAGGATCCCTTGCGCGTCGCCCTTGTTCAGAACGACCCTGCCTTCGCAAAAACAGACAATAATCTCGACAGGCTGCTGACGCTTATCGAATCAACTCCTGCCGATTTCTATGTGCTTCCCGAACTCTGTTTCACCGGCTACCAGTTTGCTTCGCGCGAAGAGGCGAACCGGTATGCCGTCCCGTCAGACGGTGCAGTGATCGGCCGGTTCCGGCAAGCGGCGAAGGAGCACAACGCTCTGATAGCGTTCGGTTATCCTGAAAAAGCCCCCGAGGGACCCTACAATGCCGCAATGATCGTCACCCCCGACGGTCGCGACCTTCGTTACCGAAAGACACACCTCTTCTACCGCGAAAAGGATATCTTCCTGCCGGGTGACACCGGTTTCGACATCATCGAGTGGGCAGGGGTCCGCATCGGGCTCGCCGTCTGTTTCGACTGGTTCTTCCCCGAGAGTTTCCGGACACTCGCGCTCAAAGGGGCCGACATCATCGCACACTGCGCAAACCTCGTGATGCCCTACTGCCAACAGGCCAACTTCACCCGCGCGCTCGAGAACCGAGTCTATATCGCAACTGCCAACCGTATCGGAAGCGAAGAACGAACCGGTGAGAAAATTACCTTCACCGGCGGTAGCGTCCTCGTCTCGCCGCACGGCGAATATCTTCTTTCCCTCCCCAAAGAGACCGAGGCGGTGGAGGTGGCTGAGATAGACCCCTTCATCGCACGCGAGAAAAGGATTAACGATTTCAATGACCTGTTCGCCGATCGGCGACCGGAATACTATTCCTAAACCTTTTTGGTACGGCGAACAGATAACGCAGCGCGTCGAATCGCGCCATTTCATCTTTTTCCAAGAACCATAATCGGCGCATCCTTGACTTTTTTCCGTGTGCTACTATAAGGTTGAAAAACTCTAGGGAGGAACAATGCAACCTTCCGATAACACTAGTTTATCAGACCTCTCTGCACGCGAACGCGACATACTGCGATCCATCGTCAACCTTTACTCTGAAGGCGGCGGCCCGGTTGGGTCGCAGGCGATAAGCAAACTGTTGGGCGGCATGTCATCGGCAACGGTGCGCAACATCTTCGCCCTGATGGAGGAAAAGGGGCTCATTCGCAAAGCACACTGCTCCTCGGGCAGGATACCAACCGACGCCGGGATCCGCTATTTTGTCGAGCATATTCTCCGCTCGCGCCGCATCGCACCACCTGACAAGGAACGACTCGACAGCCGGACTACTGCGCTCAGCCGTGATCCGTCCGTCCTTCTCAACGAGTTGCCCGAGATGCTCGCCGAGATATCGCACTACACCGGTTTCGTGCTCACGCAGGAAACGAGGCCGCACGCCATTCGACACATAGACTTCGTCCTTCTCGAACCGCGCCGCGTGCTGGTGATCTTGGTGGACACGCTCGGAAACATCACCAACCGCATGGTGGAGATATCGGCCGCTACCGCGCCGCAGGATCTCGAACGACTCCGCAACTTCATCAACGCCAACCTCGCCGATCGCTCCCTCTACGAGATAAAGGCGCACTTCATCAGCGAACTCCATCATCTCCGGGAGACCTACGAGGCGCTTCTCGACCACATCATGCAGTCGGCGGGACCAAAGATACATTCGCGGACGAGCGGAGAAACGAATGTGTTCGACTATCTGAACGCAGCCGAGACGCGGCAGATAAAGATGCTCCTCGAACGATTCCGACGCAACCAGTTCTACCTCGATCTCTTTGACCGGGTCTCCCGGTCGCGCGATGTCCATCTGTTCATCGGTGCCGAATCGGATCTTTTCTGCTCCCCCGACTGCGCCGCCGTGGTAGGGACATGCGAGATTCCGCAGAGCGAGATCGTCGGCGTCATCGGGGTCATCGGCCCCCGTTGGATGAATTATGGCAAGATCATCTCTATCATTGACTACGCACGCAATCTGCTTATATCTTCCGCCGACAAGGACGACAAACGACGGAACGACGACCGCGATGAAACAGAAAAAGATATCCAACCCGCCCAGTGAGACGAACGACGCCGTCGAGATTCCCGACGGGGAGGCAACCTCTACCTATTCTCTCCAACAGATCGCCGATGCGCTCGGCGAGGAGATGTTGAAGAAGAAAGAGACACCTTCGGAGTCGTCTGCCACGGAAGCCGAGAAACCGGCCACGGAAGCCGACACCACGCCGGCCGCAAATGAGGAAACGGAGCGGAAAATCGCCGAACTGGAGGAAACGGTTAAACGGCTCGTTGCCGAGAACCGCAACCAGAAGGTACGGCTCGACAACGACCTGCGCACAAAGGTGAAGTTCGCCAACGAACTTTTCTTCCGTGAATTCGTCCTCATCAAAGACGATCTCGAGAAGGCGCTCTCGTTCGCTCCCGAGAGCGATGACGAAAAGACCGCGGCCTTTGTGCAAGGGATCCGTCACCTCGATGCCGCTGTCACGGCGCTCCTCAAGCGGCACGGCGTCGAGTCCTACGACGCGCTCGGCCAACCGTTCGACCCGGCGCTCCACGAGGCGATGCGGGTCGTCGATGTCGCGAATGTCGCCGCAAACACCGTGACGATCCAACATTGCAAAGGCTATCGCTTCTTCGATCGGGTCCTGCGACCGGCGATGGTCGAGATCGCCTCGGGGCGACAGCCGGAGGAACCGAACGAGGAAACGAAGAGCGAAGAACCGGCATCGGAGGAAACAACGGATAAGGAAACGAAAGACAAAACCGACCATACGGAGGACACCAATGGGTAAGGTCATCGGCATCGATCTTGGCACGACGAACTCGTGCGTCGCCATCATGGAAGGCGGCGATCCGAAAGTTATCGAGAACAGCGAAGGAATGCGGACGACCCCGTCGGTCGTCTCGTTCACCGACAAGGGCGAGCGGCTCGTCGGGCAACTGGCGAAGCGGCAGGCGGTGACCAACCCGAAACGAACGCTTTACTCCATCAAACGGCTCATCGGGCGCCGCTTCGACGACCCCGAGGTCGTCAAGATGAAGAAGATCGCGCCGTTCGAGATCATCAAAGCGCAGAACGGCGACGCATGGGTCCGCGTCGAGGGGAAGGAGTACTCGCCGTCGCAGATCTCGGCGATGGTCCTACAGAAGATGAAGGAGACCGCCGAATCCTATCTCGGTGAGACGGTGACCGAGGCGGTCATCACGGTCCCGGCCTACTTCAACGACTCTCAGCGGCAGGCAACCAAGGACGCCGGCACCATCGCAGGGCTCAATGTCCTGCGCATCATCAACGAGCCGACCGCGGCGGCGCTCGCCTACGGCATAGACAAGAAAAGCAAGAACCTCAAGATTGCCGTCTATGACCTCGGCGGCGGCACCTTCGACATCTCGATACTCGAACTCGGCGACGGCGTCTTCGAGGTGCTCGCGACCAACGGCGACACCTTCCTCGGCGGCGACGACTTCGATCAGCGCCTCATCGAACACCTCGTCGGTGAGTTCAAAAAAGAGACCGGCATAGACCTCTCGCAGGACGCGATGGCTCTCCAGCGGCTCAAGGATGCCGCCGAAAAGGCGAAACACGAACTCTCGACCGTCATGGAGACGACGGTGAACCTTCCCTTCATCACCGCCGACGCCAGCGGTCCGAAGCACCTCAACATCTCCATAAGCCGCGCCAAACTCGAGGCACTCGTCGAAGATCTCGCCAAGGGAACGCTCGAGCCGTGCGAAAAGGTGCTCAAGGATGCGAAGATATCCAAACAGGACATCGATGAGGTCATCCTTGTCGGCGGCATGACCCGCATGCCGATGATCCAGCGTCTCGTCAAAGAGTTTTTCGGCAAGGAGCCGCACAAAGGGGTGAATCCCGACGAGGTGGTCGCGATCGGCGCGGCGATACAGGGCGGCGTCCTCAAGGGCGATGTGAAGGATGTTCTTCTGCTCGATGTCACGCCGCTCTCGCTCGGCATCGAAACTTTGGGCGGCGTCTTCACGCGACTCATCAACCGCAACACCACTATCCCTACCAAGAAAACCGAGATATTCTCGACGGCGGTGGACAACCAGCCGGCGGTTACCGTCCGCGTCTTCCAAGGAGAACGCGAGATGGCCGCGGAGAACAAACTGCTCGGCGAGTTCGACCTGCAGGACATTCCGCCGGCGCCGCGCGGTGTTCCGAAGATCGAGGTCTCGTTCGATATAGATGCAAACGGCATCCTCAAGGTTACCGCCCGTGATGTCGGCACCGGCAAAGAGAAAAACATCGTCATTAAGGCGGGATCGGGACTCTCCGAGGAAGAGATAAAGCGGATGATCGCCGAAGCGGAGCGATTCAAGGCGGACGACGAGAAACGCAAGCAACTTGTCGAGGCGCGCAACAACGCCGAACAACTCATCTACTCCACCGAGAAATCGCTCAAGGAGTTCGGCGACAAGGCGACCGACGAAGAGAAACGCGATATCGAGGAGAAAGTCGCCGATCTGCGCAAAGCGATCGCGGGAGACAGCATCGAAGAAATAAAAAGCAAGACGCAGGCGCTCGCCCAGAGCGCCTACAAGATCGCCGAGAAGATCTACCGCTCGCAAGGGGAACAAGCAGCGGCAGGGTCAGGAGGCGAAGCGGGGAAAGAGAAGAGAGACGACAACACGGTGGTAGACGCCGACTTCAAGCCGAAGGAATAATGAGTGGACATGGCCGACCTTTACGATATTCTCGGCGTCCGCCGCGACGCCTCGCTGGATGAGATAAAGAAGGCCTATCGTCAACTCGCCATCAAATACCACCCCGACCGCAACAAAGGCGACAAGAACGCCGAAGAGAAGTTCAAGGAAATCAATCACGCCTACGAGATTCTTTCCGATCCCGAAAAACGGGAACGGTACGACCGGTTCGGCGAAGCGGGGGTCGGCGCCGGCGGCGCTTACGCCGACGCGAGTCACTTCGATTTCGGCGATGTCTTCGGCAACGCCTTCGGCGACATCTTCGACGAGTTCTTCGGCGGCCACGCACAACGCCGTTCCCGCACTGCGCCACGGCAAGGGAGCGACATCCTTTCCCGCCTGCACATCTCGTTCGAGGAAGCCTACCACGGTGTCCGCAAGGAGGTGCGCGTCACCCGGAGCGGCCGGTGCGCCGTCTGCGGCGGATCGGGCGCCGATCCGGGAAGCGGCTCGAAAACCTGCCCCACCTGCCGCGGCACCGGCAAGGTGCGCGTTTCGCACGGATTCTTCCAGATGGCGCAGACCTGCCCAACCTGTCGTGGGCAAGGGACCGTCATCGAAAAGCCGTGTCGCTCCTGTCAAGGAACCGGCTTCGTGCGTGAGGATCGCACCATCGAAGTGATGATCCCGGCAGGCATAGACAGCGGTCAAAAAATTCGCGTCTCCGGCGAGGGCAATGCCGGAAGTCACGGTGGACCGCGCGGCGACCTCTACCTCGAGGTGACCGTTTCGGAACACCCACTTTTTGTGCGCGATGGCACCGATATCTATCTCGAACTGCCGGTCACCTATCCGCAACTCGCGCTCGGCGCAGCGGTCGAGGTTCCGACAATGGAGGGAAAGGTCGAACTCAAGATACCGGCCGGGACCCAGCCAGGGACCAAAATGCGCCTCCGCGAAAAGGGATTTCCATCTGTGCACGGCCGCGGGAGAGGCGATCAGTTTGTCATTCTCCATCTCGAGGTGCCGAAGAATCCCTCGGCGAAACATAGAAAGGCAATAGAGGAATTGCGCACTTTCGACGGCGAATTGAAAGAGCGTCCGCTACTCAAAGAATTCCTCGCCAAAGTGCAGCGTTTTTTCTCGTAAAAA
This sequence comes from uncultured bacterium, assembly GCA_938048925.1. Lineage (GTDB taxonomy): Bacteria > UBP6 > UBA1177 > UBA1177 > JAKLFG01 > CALITV01. The sequence continues at coordinate 5,861 of CALITV010000289.1, forward strand.
AACGAGTCGTTGCAAAACGATCGTTTTCTCGTATACTTCTTCCATGTTAGCACCTGAGAAGGGGGGAGTGAAATGGGACATTACGGGTTGGTGGTCGTGACCGTCGCGGCTTTCTTTGTCCTTTCCTGCGGCGGGGCGGGAAACAGTGGCAATACCGACGATCTAGCGGTAAGCGACACGGCAGGGAACACCGATCAAGCGGTCCTTCCCGATACCGGTGGCGGTGACCAGCCGGTCTTGCCCGATACCGACGAGATCTCCGAGGGACTCCCCGACGCCGATAGCGACACGTGGGAGGATCAGGACGAGGACGGCGACGGCATCCCGAACGGCATCGAAGCGCCCGGCGGCGTGAAGGTGGACACTGACAAGGACGGTATTCCCGACTATCAAGACGACGACTCCGACGGAGACGGGATCCCCGATAGCGTCGAAGGGACGGCCGACACCGACGGCGACGGCGTTCCCGACTACCGCGACACCGATGCCGACGGCGACAACATCCCCGACAATGTCGAGGGAGACGCCGACACCGACGGCGACGGGAAACCCGATTTCCGAGATAACGACAGCGACGGCGACTGTATTGACGACCTTTTCGAAGGGGTCAAGGACTCCGATGGCGACGGCACCCCCAATTACCTCGATGACGATTCGGACGGCGACGGCATCCTCGACAAGGACGAGGGCTGTTCCGATGGCGCGCCGCTCGACAGCGACGAGGATGGGCATCCGAACTATCTCGACCACGACAGCGACAACGACGGCCTTTCCGACGCAAAAGAACAGGCTCTGGGTACCAACCACGCGAACGCCGACACCGACGGTGACGGCTTCGATGACAACACCGAGGCCGCGGCGGGGTCGGACCCTCTTGTCCCCGACCCCGAATTCTACGAAGGGCAGTTCTATGTGGTGCTCCCCTATCAGGAGCCCGAGAAAAACGACGCACTGAAATTCGGCACCCAGATAAAAAAGGTTGATTTGGTTATTACGCTCGACCTTTCCGGTTCGATGAGTTATGCGCGCGACAATCTCAAGATCGGCATCAACACTACCATCGTACCGGGTGTCGCAGGCGCCGTGCCCGACCCGGCATTTGGTCTTTCGTCGTTCGCCGGCATCGAAGACGCCGCTTTTTTCCTGAATCAAGCGATAACCAAAGATGTGGACGCGATGATAACCGCCGTCAACAACCTCGGCGGCGAAGGCGGCGGCAAGATAGAAGCGCAATACGAAAACCTCTATCAACTTGCGACCGGAGCCGGTTTCAACGGCGAACTGAGAAAATTCACGCTCGACACCGGAGAGTGGGTCGAGCCGTTCTATAAGCACTACTGCGATGTCATCATTGCACCGGTCGATTGTACGGGACAACTCGGCTCTCTCGGCGGGGGGTGCTTTCGCCCCGCGGCGCTTCCGATATTCCTCATGATTACCGACGAGAAACTCTACGATATCAACAACGATTGGGTGAGCGACGCCGGCATCACCAAACTGCGCTATAAATGGGCCGCCGGAAAGCCAGACAAAGGACACTATGCAAGCGATGTCATTGCGGCGATGAACGCGAAGAAGGCAAAGTTCATCGGTGTCATCGGGCAAGGGATCGGCGACCTGCTCTTCGACATCGAGAAGCAGTATAAAGAGATCGCCGACGGGACAAAATCAAAAGGAACCAACGGCCAATACTTCATCTTCCAAACCGGCTATTCGGGCAACGGGCTTTCCTACGAGATTGTGGAAGCGGTCAAAGATCTCGTCGAGAACATTGCAATGGATGTAACGACTACACGCACCTCGGTCACCAACCCCTACAACATAGAC
>CALITV010000290.1 GCA_938048925.1 uncultured bacterium
GATATGCTCCCTATGAATCTTACACCGTTTTCACGACCGCCGACATGGTGCGGCCTTCGTTTACCTTCAGCGACGGCATGACGATCACACTCGATGACCCGATGTATGTCAAGTACCGCTCGATGTACGACGCCGCCGACCGCAAACGACTCTTCGAGGCCTTCTGGGACAACTACGGGAAATACCGCAACACCTTCGCGAAAACGCTGACCTATCAAACGAAGTATTACTGGACCGACGCGCGGCTCCGCAAGTTCAATTCGTCGCTCGAGAAAAAACTCTTCGAGAAGGAACTACCGCCCGAGTTCTACGACAACCTCATCTCCCACATCCGCGCCATTCTGCCGGCACTCCATGACTACATGGCGCTCAAGAGGGACATCCTCGGTGTGGACAAGGTGCGTTTCCACGATCTCTATGTGCCGCTCACCAATGTGCGGACCAAAGAGACCTATTCGTTCGAAAAGGCGGGCGACATCATCATCTCTGCCATGGCCCCGATGCCTGACGAATTCAAGGCGATGATGAAACAGGGCATAACCCCCGGCTCGGGGTGGATAGATGTCTATCCGGCGAAAGGGAAGGCCGACGGCGGGTACTGCGCCGGCGGCGCCTACGCAGTGCATCCTTATATTTTGCTCAACTGGACCGACGACTTCGAATCGCTCACGACGCTCGCCCACGAGATGGGGCACGCGATGCATTCTTACTTTTCGAACAAGTATCAGCCGTTTCCGACCGCCGATTACAACCTCTTCGTCGCGGAGGTTGCCTCGGTGTTCAACGAACAGATGCTGTCGGCTTATCTGCTCAAGAACGCGAAAAGCGCCGACGAGAAGATATTCTTCCTCAATCAATTCATCGAGACACTCCGCGGTACGGTCTATCGTCAGACACTCTTCGCTGAGTTCGAGAAGCGTTTCTACGAGATCGTCGAGAAGGGAACACCGCTTACTCCTGATGTGCTCAACGCGCTGTACAAAGAGATAAACAGTGTCTACTACGGCGCCGACAAGGGTCTCTACGAAATGGATGACCGCTATGCCGTCGAATGGTCATATATCCCTCACTTCTACTACAACTACTATGTGTTTCAGTATGTCGTCGGTTTCGTCGGGTCGCTTACTCTCGCCACCAAGATACTCGATGGTTCGCTTCCTTCGCAGCAGTATGTCGAGAACCTCCTCATGGCGGGAGGATCGCGGCCGCCGCTCGAGATCCTGCGCGCCGCCGGCGTGGATATGATGAGCGATGAGCCGTATCAACTTACCGAGAAGATATTCCGTGAGAGGATCAACGAACTCCGCGGCCTGCTCACCGTCCAGAAGAACGCCCAAGGGAAGAAGTGAGCGCATGGCCGCATCGTCTATCGGGTCGTTCTCGGTCATCGTACCGGTGTATAACGAGGAAGAGAACCTGCCGGAACTTCACCGGCGCATTGCTGCGATTCTTGACGCTTTGCCGCAGAAAGCCGAGGTCATCTATGTGGACGACGGATCCCGCGACGAAAGTTTTTCCGTTCTGAGGAACATCGCGGGAAACGATCCTCGGACCCGGGTGATCCGCTTCATGCGCAACTACGGCCAAACCGCCGCCTTCGCCGCTGGCATCGCCCATGCGACCGGCGAGGTGCTGGTCTTCCTTGACGCCGATCTCCAGAACGACCCGAAGGATATACCGGCGCTTCTTGCGAAGATAGACGATGGTTATGATGTGGTGAGCGGATGGCGCAGGAACCGCAAGGACACCTTCCTCACGCGGACCGTTCCGTCGCGTCTCGCCAACGGGCTCATTTCGTGGGCGACCGGGTGTCACCTGCACGATTACGGGTGTTCGCTCAAGGCATACCGCCGTGAGTTTTTGAAAGGGTTCACCCTCTACGGAGAGATGCACCGCTTTCTGCCGGCATACGCTCATCAGAACGGCGCCCGCATCGCCGAGATGGTAGTGAGCCACCACCCGCGGACCCGTGGAAAATCGAAGTACGGCATCGAACGGACATTCAAGGTGATTCTCGATCTTATCACGGTGAAGTTTCTCTCCACCTATGCCCATAAGCCGCTTTACTTGTTCGGTATGGTTGGTATGGCGCTTGTTTCTCTTGCCGTCTTGATCGTCGCCTATCTCGTGGCCATGAAACTCTCGACCGGTGCCTCGCTCATCGAGTCGCCGCTTCTGCTTATGTCGGCGATGTTCGTGATACTCGGCGTCCAGTCGGTTTTCCTCGGTCTCATTGCCGAACTGCTCATGCGCACCTACCACGAATCGCAGGACAAACCGCCCTACCGCATCAAAGAGACGGTCGGCATGACGGAGGAAATAAAATCTTTACAGTGCTGAAAGAGACGATATAGTGGGCGCATACGAACCAGAAAAGAGGAACTCTTTGAATATGGTCGTTTTTCAGGAGGGACCCATGAAGACGGTCGTCCGGAACCTTCTTATGTTCACCATGGCGGCAGCAGTACTCGTTTCGTGCAAACTCTTCGAGCCGCCCATCGAGAAACAGCTCGACGAGTTCATCCAGAACTACCTCTACGCCGTTCGCGACGGCAAGGCCGACGAGGTGTACGACACCATGCTTTCTGCGAAGATGAAGGAGGTCTTCACCCGCGACGATTGGCACGAATATGTCTCGCGGATCTACAAGGGGAAGATCGGCAAGGAACTGCGAACCGCCTATGCCACCATCGTCAAGGAGAAATCAACGGGCGAGTTCATCGAGGCGTCGGGGCGCACCTCGAACATGGGGCGCATGGGCGGTGTCATGAATCAGGACGAGACGCTCATCTTCCATGTCCATGTGGTCAACGAGAACGGGCAGTTCAAGGTGGAGCAGACCGAGGATATGGCAACGCTCCGAGAAGAAAAGGAGGCCAAGAATCGTCTCGATGAACTCCTTGCCAACTATCAGGGTCTTGTCAAACTCGAGGATGTGCGCGTTGATCCGATGCCCCAGCGTTCTGGCTGGGCGATTGTCTCGGGAAATATCCTCAATGCAAGTAGCGACCTCGATATGGTGCGGGTCGGCGTCAAGATAAAACTCAAGGATTCGTCCGGCGATGTCATCTATGTACAGAAATTCTTCCCTGTGCTCGATGTGCGCTATGAGGGGCTTCGCACGAGCGTTCTTCCCGGTGATGCGAAGTTTTTCCAGACACAGATAAAGGATATTCCCCCCGAATGGGATCCCCAACAACCGCCCTCTTTCGAGTTTTATCTTATTGATGGCAACATTATTTCAGAGGACGATCTCAAAAAAGAGATCGTTGACCGCGAAAAGATGAAAAAACTCATCGAGGAGACGCGCAAAGCCGACGAGGAGGCGCGCCGTCAACTCAACGAACTGTGGGATAAGGAGAAACGGCTCAAGGCGAAGATCAAGGCGATGCAGGAGCGTCGTACGCAGAAAGAGGAAACCGCCGCTCCGGAGAAAAAGTAGCGGGAGCTCCCGGTAGACCTTGAGAAATCGAAGAGTTGTGTCTGTAAGAAGCCATTTTTGTTGACAGAATGACGACGGCGTGGTACAAGCGGTTCGCGTGGGCGGCTCTTTTACTTGTGAGTATGGTAAGTTTCGCCGCCGATCGTGATCTCTATATTGTCTGGCTTCCGGCGAATTCGGTGAAGAAGGCCGAACGGGTTTATTCGATTCCGCTCGATTTCGACACCGCGGTCAAACGGGTGACCCAGCGGCTGGCGCAGGATCCGATGGTGCGTATGGACCTTCTTCTCAACGAGAACGGGTTTCGCATCTACGCCGTCTACACCCTGCGGGAGACGGTCGGCTGGCGGAAACTCCTCGTCATAGAAGAAGATGGCAAGGTGACGGCGCGCTTCTTCTAGTGAGGATCCGGGATCATCCAATGGCAGGATAACGGATTCTGACTCCGTCTATCTAGGTTCGAGTCCTAGTCCCGGATCCATTTTTATAGGCGACCCCATCGTCTAGTGGTTAGGACACCGGCCTCTCACGTCGGTAGCACCGGTTCAAATCCGGTTGGGGTCGCCACTTCTTTTCAGAACCATTTCTCGAAGGTGAGTTCTCCGATTCTCGCGCCGTCGTTGGAGAGGTGTATCACGGCGTCGTTGGTGCAAAGGGCGTTCTTGCCGCAGGGGACGACGAGTATCTTCTCGCGGTGAGTTTCGGCGATGAGCCACCGGTCATCCCACCGTATCTGGAATGCGTCATAGCGTGTTTTGACGGCCTGTTTTGCAGAGGGAGGGATGGGGCGATAGCCGCCGATGAACTTTTGGATTCCTTCGGGATAGGCGACCGGAGGCGGACGGCGGAAGACCGATATCGGGAAGCCGTATTCATCGAGTTGGACCGAAAGGAGTGCAACGACTGAACGGTCGGGGAGTTCCTTGAGTTCGATGTAGTATTCCTTTACCCAAAAGAAGAGATCTTTGACGAGCCGGAACCGGGTCGGTGAAACGGGGATCATTGTAAGCGCAAGGGAGCCCCAGCGGACGGTCGGTTTCCCGTCCTCGACCGTGACATCAACCATGACGCGGTTGCCGATATAGCGTCCTTGGAGGGGGCGAAGCCGCTCGATGTCGGCGGGTGTTACTGGGCGCGCCGGCGGCACCGGTGGGGTCATGATGCCGAATGGTCGTCCGAGAAGCGAGAGGATATGGCTTGTCGCCTTTGGCGCGCCGAGAAGAAACGAATCGGTGTTGCCAAAGATAAGAAGTCCTACCTTTTGGCGGGGAAACGCAGCGGCTATCGTCACAAGACCGCCGGCGGTGCCGATTGCGGCGAAGTTGTGTGCGGAGAAAGGAAAGTAGTCGCTGAAACCGCCAAAGGTCGGTGCAAAGGCGATATCGCCGGGAAGGCGCTGAGTCGTGGTAAGGATGCGCTCGACCGCCTCGTGAGAAAGAATTCTCCCGACACTGGTCCAACCATCGTTGAAGAGCATCTGCATGAAACGGCTCATGTCGTGGATCGTTGAAATACCGCCGCCGGCGGCGCGCGCACGGCACGGTGGATCCTCGAAACGTAGGACTTCTTTGTCGTAGATATGCCAGCCCGGTCCCGCCTCGGGGTCGCGACAGTCGCCGGGAGCGAGGCGGCTTTTGTTCATGCCGAGCGGGAGGAACAACCGTTCCTCAAGAAGCATGTCGAGGCTTTTGCCGGTGAGGCGTTCGAGGAGGTGGCCGAGAAGTTCGTAATCAATGACGCTTCGGAAATGACGGGTGCCCGGTGGCGCGAGAAGCCGATCTTCGGCCAGCACGGCGAGCAGGCTCTTGATCTCGTTTTTCTCTCCGTACCAGTCGAGAGGAAGCCCCGAATGGTGGGTGAGCAGGTGGGTGAGCGTGATTTTTTTCTCGCTTCCGTCGGCGAGGCGCAACTCGGGAAGATAGCGGATTACCGGTGCGTCGAGGTCGAGTTTTTCCTGATCGGCCAGTTGGAGCACGAGAACGGCGATCCAGAGTTCGGTAAGGCCGCCGATGCGGTAAGGTGTTTCGAGCGATGCGGGTCGCTTGCCGTGCTCGTCGTCGGAACCGAAGGCCTTTTGCCAAAGAATCTGTCTCTCGTCGAAAATCACCGCCGCCACGCCATGGACTTCGTAGGCACGCATCTCTTTGCGGATGGCGGCATCAACTTCGCCGAAGATTCGGGCATCGAACGATGCCGCCGAAAGCACCGGTGGTAGCAACAGTAGCGAAAAAAGAAAAAAGAGCGGTTTCAATCAGTTCGCCGTTATCGTCATATCGTCGAGGTAAACAAATCCACCTGTTGCAGGACCGGAGCCTTTGTAGACGCGGGTGCCCACCCGCAGATAGGCGGCGGTGGTGTGGGTGCAGGACAATGTCTTCTCCTGCCATGTCGTCGCGTCGGCGGTGTAGTCGGTATCGTAGGTCACAGTGAGATAGTTCTTGTTCGCGCCGTAGAACTGACAGAGTAACCGACCGCTTCCATCGGGATTGTTGTCGTAGAACCAACCGCTCACGGTGTAAGTAGCGCCGGCCGTTATCGCGATATAGTCGCTCACGAAATCTGTTTGAGCATTATCGTCAATGATGCGGGTCAGTTTTACCGAGGCGCTTCCACTGTGCACGAGCGTCGTCTCCTGTGCAACGCCGACACCGGCATCGGCGGTCCACTGATCGGGCGTGGCGCCGTTCGTCCACACCTCGAAATCGCCGTTGGGGACACCCCATTCTCCGCTCTCGCAATAATGGGTCGCCGTGTTGCAGACCGGTGTCGGATCGGCGCAGTCGCCGTCGTCGTTACACCGACCGCTCTGAGGAACGCAGGTGTCGCTCACACACTCCTCCCACGCGTCGCAGGTGTCTCCGCCGCAGAAGACCTGTTTTTTCACCATGTCGGTGGCGGAACGCGGCTCGAGTTTGCTGTTATCGAAGCCATAGAAGAGAACACCGGTTATGGTGGTGAACATATCGCCGACCGTTGGCATCGGGTAGGGATAGAGGAGATCGTCTATGCGAAGATTGCCGGTTACGAGAAATTCGCCGTAGCCGAGGCTCGTGTCGAGCACGGTGACCTCTCCGACGGTTACGAGGACGGCGTTGTAGTCATCGGCATATTGACCGCCGGTGGCGATGTCGGCGGGCGAGACGATTACCGGCGCCGGGAGGGGCTGGGCGTTTCCTTCGATGGTCACCGCCGCCACCGAGGAGATCTCGAGAAGGCCATAGTAGTCTTGCAATATCCCTTGCACGGTGACTAAATCGCCAATCTGGGGCATCGTCGAGGAACCGTACACATAGATGCCGCTGAAGGCATAGCCGAGCACGGGGTCGTGGTCATCTTCGGGCACTTGGATAAAGAAACCATTCGAACCGACTGCCGTAACGACGCCCTGCGTTTCGACGCTGTTCCCCGGAAGGACCGCGCCCGTTTTGAGATCATAGATAGGAATGATGCCGCAGGAGCCGAAGAGCGGATTCGGGGTGTTCGGGCAAGGGTCACAGGCGTCGCCAATGCCGTCACCATCGTTGTCAGCCTGATCAGGATTGACGAGGTAGGGACAGGTGTCTTCGCTGTTTGGGCTCCCGTCACCGTCTTTATCGTTCGGATCGAAAGTGGGGTTGGTACCAAGCGGGGTCGGATCACAAGCGTCACCGATACCGTCACTATCAGCATCCCCTTGAAGGCCGTTGTCCACCGGACGAATAGGGTTGAAAACGAGGGGACAATTATCGGAAGTGTTGGCAATGCCGTCACCGTCGAGGTCTTCGCTCGTTGGCCCGTTGTAAGGGCGACTGTCGTCAGCACTCGTGCGGAGTGGAACGCAGGTCGGTTCGTTAGGCGGGGTGCCGCAGAAAAAGAGTGCATAAGCGGTGCTATTGGCTGCGATGAGTTGCGCATAGGTCTTTCCCGTTTCGCGTTCGATGCACGCAGTCTTTGCCCTGCCACAGACACCGCTCGGGATCGCTTCACACCCCGTTTGACCACCTGGAACGGCACTCATGAGATCGCTGTCGCCGTAGAGCGGCATGCCACCGCGGAGGGTGAGCGCGACATCTTCTACCCCTGCATCCACAACTGCCTGATAAGGGTCGTCTTCGTAACCGGTGCCATCGAAGATGGCGATGTCAGCGAACTTGCCAACGCTCAGCGACCCGACGAGCGCCCCGAGCCGGAGCGCGATCGCGTTGTTTATCGTCGCCATTTGCCAGAGATCGCGGGCGGTGAAAAAATTATTGAAGTGGGCCACGTTGAGGTAATCGGCGCACTTGAGTTCGCGGAGCATGTTGATCGAACCGGAAGGGGTCCAGTCGGTCCCCATCCCGATGAGAACGCCGAGCGTGTGAAAAAGGGTCACCGGAGCGGTATTGCCGTAGAGCGCAATGTTGCTGCGCGGTGACCAGATGTGGGCGGTACCGTTCTCGGCCAATTCGAGTGCGTCCTGCGCGGTAAGCCCGATCAGGTGAATGAAGGCGCTGTTCGCTTCAGTGAGATCGCGACCACCGTTTGCGGTGCTCGAAAGGCAGAGAAACTCGTTGCGCGCCTCGGTATCTATCCCCTCCGAGACATGGGGAAGGTAACAGTCGTTATTGAGGACGGCCGCGGAATCAATGGCAGGATAGCCGCAGCCGCTCGCGAGAAGGGTGCCGTTGCTGTCGCCGAGCGGAAAGGTGCTGTAGTACACATCGGCAAAGGTGAGCCCGAGGGTCTCGTGGAACGATTGGTCCACATTGCGCAGAAATCCGGGGGCGCCGCCCGATCCGGCAATGATGGTGGTGCCGGCCATGACATTGCGCAGTTCGCCCCACTGCTTTTGTTCAGTGGTTGCACCACCGGAGGTCGAAATCTTGGTGTGGCCACGCAGCGGAATGCGCCAGTCGTGTCGGTGATCATAGCGCTCGGTCCCCCAACTCGCGGGGGCATTGTAAGTCCAACCGAGATGGTCGTGAGCATTGATGAGCGCCGGCGAGATGACCCCTTCGGCACACTCGATAACGGTCGCCGTCGCCGCCTCCGGTTCTCCGGAGCAGTCGCATCCGACGCAGATGATGTCGCCACCCGCTCCGACGAGAACCTCTCCGCCGCGGAGGATCCGATCGGGTGCGAGCACAATGCCGCGCAGTAGTTTGTTGGCACCGTTCGGTATGGCGGTGCACAACCCTTCGGCAGGAAGGACCAGTTCGGCACAGAAGGTTTCGGCGTAACCGGTGCCGGTGTCGTCGTCGGGCACTGTGGTGTCGTGGTCATACCCCGCATCGGCCGAATCGGACAGGTCGGTTCCGTCTGGCTGATCGGCATCAGCGGCCGTATCGGTATCGGTTCCGGTTGCGATAACCATGTCGTCGAGCGAACGGGGCTCGAGTTTCGCGTTATCGAACGAGTAGTGCATAATGCCGGTGAGCGTCTCATATACTGTGCCAACCGGCGGGAAGGTATAGGTAAAGAGCGTATCGTCAACGCGCAGATTGCCGGTAACCAGAAACTCGCCATAACCGAGCGTGGTATCGAGCACCGTGACCCCCTCGACGCTCACGAGGACCCCGTTGTAGGCCTCTTCGCGTGTGCCGCCGGTTCTTACCTCCTCGGGCAGGACGACGACCGGCTCCGGAATGGTGCCGCTGCCGAGTACCGTGATCGCTGTGATCGTCGAAAGTTGAAGGTTGCCATAGTAGTTCTTCACCGTCCCCGTCACTTCGACAAGGTCGCCAACGGCTGGTAAGGTGACAGCAGCGCCGTTTTGAACATACACGAAGATGCCGCTGTA
>CALITV010000291.1 GCA_938048925.1 uncultured bacterium
CCCCGATAAGCCGGCCATCCGATTGACGCTCATGGTCAATGAGGGAGATCCCGGACTCGTCAATACAACGACCTCGACGATCCCCGAGTCGCTCCAGATAAAGGGCGACGGAGTCAACTTCGAGCAACTTTTCAATTCCTGCAACTATCTCGCGCAGTACAACAACATGGGGCAGCCGTTCTATTATACGGAAATATTCAACTCGATATCGTCCGAGTACGGGTTCGACGCTCTTGCCGGCGAGACCTGTCTCGGCGGAACGCCGCCAAACATAGACACCAATACCATGGAGTACGGTATAGATGTAGACACCTTCTACATTGATCAGGCAGTTGATTCTAAGTGGGCGAATCAGTTCTTCAAGGGCGGCCAACAGATCACCCTCTTGCTCGGTGCCAACCAAGACTGGGTGCTTACCAACTTCCTCATTCTCAGCCACGACACGCGTGCCGGGAACTACGATATTCCGCCCCACAAGGGGCATCCGGAAGATGTTCTCGAAAAAGGGTTTTGTTCCTGTGTTCCTGAAAACGAAAAGAATGCGGTCTGCTTCTCGCAGGAATATATCTACTATATGAAGATACAGAACTGGGGCGACGACATCGTTACCAATGTGAAAATCCGCGACACGCTCTCCCCCTATGTGAAGTATGTCCCGGGCACCGCCCAGATCGCGACGAAAATCCACGAGGACGAGCACGGCAACTGGATAGGAGAAGATTGGCAGATCGTTCCGGATGGTCCTAGTGACGAGTTCCCGTTCGCCCAGTGGTATCAGGTCGCTGCGCAGATGAACTACTGCGAAGATACGGCTCTTCAGTGTGCAGGCGACCATGACCGCCGCATGGTACGGTGGAAGGTGAAACCCATAGACGACCTACCGAAGCATGCGGTCATCGAGAATCTTGCGCTCATTGGCGATGCGGCGACCTCGTCGAAGCCTTATAAGACCAACAGTGCGGTTCCGCTGAAACTCCATTCCGGAACCTGCCAAGCGCTCGCAACCTGTGAGGCGATGGACCTCTCCGCGTGCGGCGGCCCGTGGGATGCCAATACGCCGGTAACCGATGTTGACAGCGTCACCGATGCCGACGCACCGGCGGATTGCTCGACCTCGGGGGCGCAGGTGGAATTTGCTCTCGGCAAGAACAGTCCCATCGAGTATATTGTCATTCCGAACCCCAAGAACAGCCTCGTCGTCGGCCAGTTCTCGCTCATCGGAAGGACGGCGGGCGGCAAGACCGATTGCACCTTCACGCTGAACCGCGTCAAGGTGAAGTTCCAAAAAGAACAGTCGGTTACATTAGCCAAGATCAAACTGGTCCATGACCAGAACGGAAACGGCGTCGCCGAGGGATCGGAGACGGTGGTTTCCGAAGCGGCCACACTCGAGGCCGGCTATGCGATGTTCGATCTTCTTTCGACGAGGCGTAAGTTCCGCGAAAACACGACGCACTACTTCCTCATTGTGGCAGATGCTTCGGTCTCTGCCGCCTCGGTTGCGCCCAATACCTCTTTCCAAGGGCGTCTCGAGGGAGCGGTTGCGTTCGAGGTCAACGAAAACGAGGGAACGGTGGTGAGCACCAATCCGGTCTCCTTTGCCGAATTCATCTTCGAGCCGGATGCCAAGTCCTTTATCGTCACCCGCGGAGAAAAGGATCCTGCGGTTCCGGCGACTCTTCAGGAGATAAATGCCGATATCCCCGTTCTGCATCTTCGCACAAAGGCCAGTGGAGAGGCGAATAAGTTGAAGTCGCTCTTGCTCTCCATTCCGTCCGGTGCGGTGCTTTTCGGCGAAGGGCTCCAGAATGTCTCCCTGTGGCTTGACGCGAACGGCAACGGGCTCGTTGATGTCGGAGAACAGAAACTTGCCGAAGGAAGCGGGGCGAAAGGAGAGGCGAACCTTACGCTTACCTTGACCCAGCCGCTCTCCTATGCCGCCGACGAAGAGAAGTTCTTGGTTATCAAAGCGGATTTCGACTTGTCGGGCAACGAAAAGGGGCGCATTCAGGTCAAGCAGGTTGGGCTCGATTCGAATGTTACGGTTTTCAAACTACCGGTGACCTCGAAAGAGTTCCAAGCCTGCATCGACCCGAACGATCCGAACTGCGCGGTGACCGACGGAGAAGACGAGGGTGGGTGCGGTTGTTCCGTGATTGGATCGGGGCAGACCGCTGCTGCCGCGTCGGCGCTCTTCACCATTCTAGTAAGTCTTATGCTCTTTGCTGCCGCACGGCGTTTCTCGCGTGAACAGTAAGTTCTTATCACCGGTGTGATTCCCTCTCCTTTTCTTCACTTCAAGATTTTCTGTTTCTTCATCCCGGCGTGTTGTTTTTTGTTCTTCTTCTCCTGCGAGGCCGAGAAGCACATCGATGAGCCTCACTGTGGTGGTATCGTTGTCAGTCTCGATGAAGATACGGCGGGCGAATGGTATGTGCGCGGATCGTTCAACCACTGGGACCTCTCGACGCCGATGACCTACCGTGGCGGTCGGTGGGAGAGAGAGGTTTTTCTTGCTCCCGGCGACTACGCGTATGCCTTTTATGAGCGGCGGTCCGGCCTATGGAGAAGTGATCCTCACAATCCGTTGGCCCGCTACGAGAATGGAAGGCGCTATAGCCGTCTCGTAGTTCCCGATTGCCGCTATCCGCGGCTCGAACTCGTCGAACCTCCAATTCCCGGCGGCGCGTCGTTTACGGTGCACGCGCGTTTCGTCCCGGGCACCGGAGGCGCCGGTCCCGACCCAGAGAAAAGCGTGGTCACCGTTGCGGGGAATATCGTGACACCGCTGTACGATGGTGAAAAGCGGCTCTTTACGATCACGGCGGAGAACCTTGCAACGGGGAAACACACCGTCGTTTTCTCGGTGCGCGACACCGACGGATTCGCCGCTGCGCCTCTTTTCGTTCCGATCTGGCTAGAGTCATCCCTCTTCGATTGGCGCGATGCGGTCATCTATCAGGTGATGACCGACCGTTTCGTGAACGGCGATTTGAATAACGACGGTCCGGTGGAAGTGGCGCCCGTCAAATCGAACTGGCAGGGTGGCGATTTCCGCGGCATTATCCGTAAGATCGAAGATGGATACTTCTCAGAGTTGGGGGTAACGGCTCTCTGGATATCTTCCCCGCTCGCCAACACGCCGGGGGCATGGAAGGGAATGGGGAACGACCCGCGCCTCTACACTGCCTATCACTCCTACTGGCCGATTGCGACCGGTTGGAGCGATCTCACGCCGATACCCGATCTTGATTCGCCGGTTGAGCCGCATTTCGGGACCGAAGCGGAACTTTCTGAACTCATTGCCAAGGCGCACGAGCAAGGTATACGGGTGC
>CALITV010000292.1 GCA_938048925.1 uncultured bacterium
AAATGGGGGCCATCGGATTGGGGCAGAAAGGGGAGCGATACCAAGCGATTCTCCGCCGCTATTATCCGGGAACTGCGGTAACGAAAATATACTGACTTTGGAAAAAACATGCGGGAGGCGATCGTATAATTTGTTGGTAAATTATTGACAATCCCGTTTCTTTTGAAAAAATGAGGGCGTCATGTCGAGATGTGATGTTGGATAAGGAGACCGCGTAATGGACGAAAAGAAGGTAGAGGGAGGCAAATCTGCCATTGATAAGGAATATCTCAAGAAACTTGCCGAGAAGATAAAGGCGGAAAAGGCAAAGAGGGAAGGACTGGTGCCCCCTGCTTCTCAGACCCCTCCGCCTCCGCCTCCGCCCCCGCCTCCTATGACGGCAAGGTCCCCGGTTCCGCCTACCGTCTCTTCCGCGGTGAGCGATGAGGAGGAAAGCGAAGGGATGGAGGCGGAAAAGACCGCCATCATTGATCTTGCTTCCCTTTCAGGGCAGAGCGCCGATGCGCGTATAGTAGTCATTGACGGTAAGGACGAAGGAAAGACGCTCGATCTCACCCGTGATGAGATTATCGTCGGGCGTAGCCTCGACAATGACTTCGTTCTCAGCGACATATCTGTTTCCCGCAAACATTTCAAGATCATACGAGACACCGACGGTTTCAAGGCGGAGGACCTTGGGAGCGGGAACGGTATCCGTGTGAACGGCAAGAAGGAAATCAGTGCCGTCCTGTTCGATGGCGACCTCATCACCGCGGGAGCACGCACTCTCCGGTTCGAGATACTCAACCCCACATTGAAGGAGAAATATTCTCGTAAAGGGCTTAAGACGGCGGAGGATGGCGAGATTATCACCAAAGCGCGCTCTCCCCTCGTGGCGTGGGTCGCAATCCTGCTCATTCTCATCATCGGCGGGGGCGGCGCGTACCTCTTCTACACCCAGCAACAGCAACAGAAACAATTACAATTGAAGCTCGAGCAGGAAGACAAACTCGATCAGATAGATCAGTTGATCGAAGAACGTCGCTTTGCGGAGGCCGAAAACGCGATCGCTGATTTTTCCCAGAGGTTCAAGGGCGTCAAGGAACGTGAGTTGAGCAAGAAGTTCAATATGGTGACCAAGGAAAAAGAGAATGCCAAGAACTTCGAGCAGGGCAAACGGTTGTTCGATGAGAACAAGCCGGATGAAGCGGCGCGCTATTTCAGTCTCGTGCCGGACAACTCTCTTTTCTACCCCGAGATCGTTGCTTTGGTCGGCAAAGAACGACTTATCGCATGGCAGATAGCCGATATCGAGTCCCTTATCAAAGTCAACAAGACAGATGATGCCATCCGTAAGATATCGGCCTTGCTTATGGATGACCCGGCGAATAAGCGTGCCAACGAACTTATGGCTTCCATCAAGACACAGGTGAGTGCTCAGAAAATCGAGACGATTCAAACCACCGTCGTAAAGGAAAAAGAAGAAAAGAAAAGAGAAGAGGAGGAACGCGAGAAACGCAAGCAGGAACTCATCAGTAAAGGAAAGATAAAAGAAGCGCCGAAGCCACCGGTGGTGAAAAAGCCGCCGGAACCCAAGCCGCCGGTAGTCGTCGCCAAGAGCGATTATACGATGGATGACATCCAGAGCGCGATAGACACCTATGTCTCCAAGGATTTCAACGGGGCCATCACGAAATTGGAACTCATTGCCGGTTCTTCGGATGCGGCGGTCAAGAAGAAGGCGCAAGATCTCTTAGAGAAGATAAAGAAATTCAAGACGGCATACGACAAGAAAGAGGGCAAAAAGGCGCTGGTCTTCGATAAGCAGATATCGGGCGGAAAACTCAAAGACGAACTGGCCGACCTCGGCAAGACAACGGGTAGTGGCGCGAGCAAGAAAGGGGAGGCCGCGGAAGATGAGTTTGCCTCGTCGAGTTCCTCATCCTCGTCGGGCGCTTCCTATGACGAAGAAAAGGCAAAGACGCTCTACATGGAGGCGATGTCGCTGAAGGATTCCGATCCTGAGGCGGCAAAGAATAAATTCCGCGAAGTTCTCCGGTACGCGGACCCCGAAGGAAAGTACTACAAGAAGGCAAAAAAGGCGCTCAAGGAATAGGCGCCGTCCCCGATCACTTCCCCGGTTTTTCTTTCAATATGTCGGTGATGAGTATTTTGAGTTGCTCTGTCATCCGAGGACCGCTTACCTTCTTTCCATTGACGAAAAAGACGGGAACACCCCGAATTCCGTTCTTCGCGGCCTCGGCACGGTCCTCGGCAAGATGTTCGGTAAGTGCCGCCGATATCATCTCGGTGCGTACTTTTCCCCAATCGAGGCCCATGTCTTTTGCGTATCGTTCGAATACCGTGTTGGTGTCGGCGGTCGTTCCCCACTCGGATTGAGTATCGAAGAGTTTTCTCCGGACGACGCGGTATTTGTCGTCACCGGCGAGGCGTTTTATCGCCAGCGCAAAACGAGCCGCTCCTTCTGCCTGTGCATGTTGGAAGAGCGGGAAGTGTTTGTAAACGATTCTCACCCGGTCGCCGTACTCTTTTCCGAGGGTATCTATTCCTGCTGCGGCGGCGGCACAGGGGGGGCACTGAAAGTCGGAAAACTCCACGATGACGACCGGCGCATCTTTTTTTCCGAGCGAAGGTTCATGCCCGGAAAGTTTTATACGGTAAAACATCTCGGGGTCTTCTGCGGAAGGACGGTCGTCAGCGAGAGAAGATCGTCCCCCTTTTATGAGTTCGGCATAGAGCGCGTCCCCGGAAAGACCTTTTTCAATAAAAGGCTTCGCGCGTTCGAGTTCCTCACGAATTGCCGTTTGAAAACTTTCAAGGGGGAAGGCGCCGCTCGCGTAGCGCCCGTTGATGAAAACTCCCGGTGTGCCGCGAATGCCGAGGGAGTCCGCCAGTGAAAGATCGCGGTGGATGGTTTCCATCGTGCGAGGGTCTTCCGTGTCCCTCCGAAAACGGCCGGTATCCATTCCCAGTTCTTGGGCCAACATGTCGAGATACTGGTCGAAATTGGCATCATCCTTTTTCCACTGCGGCTGGTCGGTGAAAAGGCGGGACAAGAATTCCCAAAACTTCTCTTGGCGGCCGGCGGCGATCGCCGCCTTCGCGGCCATTACGGCGTGAGGGTGGAGTTTGAGGGGAAGATGGGCAAAAGTCACACGGACTTTTCCGGCGAACTCTTTTTTGATGGTTTCCAATGTCTCGTGGAAACGGGCGCTGAACGGGCACTCGATGTCGCCGAAGAAAACGATGGTGATCGGTGCTTCACGGGGGCCCCACATTGGCGCAAACGCCGGAAGTTCGATCGAATAAATATCTTTTGGTATCACTGGAATCGGTCGCTTGGGCGGCGTGTAGCGTGTCCGGCCGTTCTTTGTTATCTCCGCATAAACATCGGGTACTCCTTGTTTCTGCAACTTCTTGCCGCGGGCTATTTCTTCGGCGATAGCGCGTTCGATTTGGGAGAGATTTGCTCCGGAGAAACGGCGACCGTTGATGAAAAGGGTTGGAGTTCCTCGCACGCCGAAAACATTGCCGGCGGTGATATCCTCTTGGAGAAGACGGTCCCCATCCGATCCTTTGAAATCTTTTTCGAAGCGTTCCCGATCGAGTCCTATTTTTTCCGCCCAGAGAAAGATGTTCTCCTCGTTTATCGCCTGATTGTTCTCGAAAATGATACGGTACATCTCGGGAAACTTTCCTTGGTGGTTGGCCGCTATGGCTGCTTTCGCCGCGCGGCGAGCCTGCCGGTGAGCAGCAAGGGGGAAGTGTTTATACACATAAGCGATATCGTTACCGTGCTGTTTGAGCAACTGATTCATCGCATCGAAGACCCGTTTTGAGAACGGGCACTCGAAATCGGAGAAGTTGATGACGGTAACCGGAGCGTTGCGGTTCCCGATGATCGGGGAAGATCCGATCTCCACACGGTATATCTCCTCTCCGGTTTCCCCTGTCCCGGTATCTTCTTGCGAAATATCTTCTTGTTTTTTGCACGAACCGACCACGAAAACCAACAGCGAAAAGAAGAGAATCGCCCGCCCAGGGTATCCGGAGGGGTATGGTGCCGGGAAAAGCGTCCCCATGGCCGTTCTATCCTTGCGCCGAACGAGACTTTTGGTATTCATCCATGATGCGTTGTTGGATATCGGGAGGTACCGGGTCATAATGGCTGAACTTGATGGTGTAGGCGCCGCGGCCATTGGTCATGGAGCGCAGTTGAGTGCTGTACCCATGCAGTTCCTTGAGGGGAACGAGCGCCTTGACCACCTGATTGCGGCCCCGTGAGTCCATGCCCTGCGGCTTGCCGCGACGGCTCGAGATATCGCCGATGACCGCTCCGGCGTACTCGTCCGGGACCTCGACCTCGACAAGATAGATCGGCTCGAGCAGAACGGGTTTTGCTTTCATTACGGCGTCTTTGAAGGCCATGGAGGCGGCGATCTTGAACGCTATTTCGCTTGAGTCAACCTCGTGTTCCTTGCCGAAGAAAAGGGTGACCTTGCAGTTGATGAACTTGTAACCGGCGAACACGCCTTCCTCCATGACCTCACGAATACCCTTCTCCACGGCGGGGATGAAACGGTTCGAGATCACGCCGCCGACGATGGCGTCAACGAACTCGAAGCCGTTCGGATTCGGTTCGATGCGGAGGTGTACCTCGGCGAATTGACCGGCGCCGCCCGTCTGTTTCTTGTGGCGATAGCTCGTTTCACTGCTGCCGCGGATCGTCTCGCGGTAGGGGATCTTCGGTTCGACGATCTTGATTCCGAGTTTGTATTGATTGCGTAACTTCCGTGCAAGGACCTCGAGGT
>CALITV010000293.1 GCA_938048925.1 uncultured bacterium
CCTGAGGACCGCTACATAACGCAACACATCGCCGCAGGACTCGGCAAACTGAAGAAACTCGGTGTTGCGATCGGACCCGACGGTGAGCGGATGGCGCACGCGGCGATCGCCTATCTCGACCGTCAGATGGACCACGATTACCGGGAACTCCTCCGCGCCAAGGCCGATATGACCAAGAAACATATCTCTTATCTCGAGCGGCACTACCTCTACGGTCGCAGTTTCTTCGCCGATATACCGGTAACCGACGGGCATACGGCGTCTTTCGACTATTGGAAGAAACAGGCAGCAACCTATTGGCTCGAGGAGACACCCTATATGACGGCGCTCACCGCGACGGCGCTCAACCGTTTCGGCGACGGCGCCACCGCCGCAAGGATGATCGCGTCGCTCAAGGAACGGGCGATCACCTCCGACGAACTCGGGATGTACTGGAAAGAGAACATGGGCGGCTACTACTGGTTCCAGTTCCCGATAGAGGCGCAGGCGGCACTCATCGAGGCGTTCGAGGAAGTGGGAAAGGATCGCGAGTCGGCCGACAAGATGAAGACATGGCTCATCAAGATGAAACAGGTGCAAAACTGGCGCACCACCAAAGCGACCGCCGATGCGGTCTATGCGCTCCTCTCCGGCGGCAGCGACTGGTTTGCCGGAACGAAACTCGCCACCGTCACCGTCGGCGGGAAAAAGGCGGGACCAACCGAAGGTGAGCCGACCCCCGAGGCAGGAACCGGCTATTTCAAGACCTCGTGGCCCGGCGCACAGGTGACCCCGGCGATGGCGCAGGTGACGGTGCAGAACCCGAACCCCGGACCGGCGTGGGGCGCCCTCTACTGGCAGTATTTCGAGGACCTCGACAAGATAACCGCAGCGCAGAGCCCGCTCTCCATCGAGCGGCAGATACTGCGCGAGAAACGGGCCGACTCCGGTGCGATACTCGAACCGATCACCGACCAAACGCCGCTCACGATCGGCGACCGAATCGTGGTGCGGCTTATTCTCAAAGTTGACCGGGATATGGAATATCTCCACCTCAAAGACGGGCGACCGACGGGAACCGAACCGGTCGAGGTGTTGTCAGGGAACGACTACCGTGACGGACTCTGGCTCTACCGGGTGACCACGGATACCGCGACCAACTTCTTCATTCATCGCGCCGTCAAGGGGACTTATGTGCTCGAATACCGACTCACGGTGACGCTCGCCGGCACCTACTCGGCAGGTATTGCCACCGTCCAGTGCCTCTACGCTCCCGAATTCGCCGCCCACAGCGCCGGCATGAAACTCACAGCACAGTAGTTTTCTCAGAACAGATGTTCCTGCTCCGGAAGCGGATTGAGCCGAAAACTCTGGCGATGGATCGGGGAAGGGCCATAGGCGGCAAGCGCCGCGTAGTGCTCAACCGTACCGTAGCCTTTGTGCACTGCAAAACCATACTGCGGATAAACCCGGTCCCAACGCACCATGATGCGGTCACGGTGCACCTTGGCGAGAATAGATGCCGCCGCAATGGCATGACAACGCGCATCGCCCTTTACAATGGCCTCTTCACGCGGGTGGCACCCGGGACAGCGGTTCCCGTCAACGAGCACCACTGTCTCACCGGGAAGACGCGCCGCGAGTTTCCGAATGACTTGCCGCATCCCCCAGAGAGTCGCCTGCAGGATGTTCTTCTCGTCAATAATCCGTGGAAGGACCGAATAGACGATCCATTGGCTGTTCGCTAGGATGAGCGGAACAAGACGCTCGCGCCGAGCCTCGGAAAGTTTTTTGGAATCATCGAGCCCCGCGATCGGCCGGATCAGGTGCACCGCCGCAACGACCACCGGGCCGCAAAGCGGGCCACGCCCCGCCTCGTCAACCCCGATGACCACAAGGCCTCGATCACGGTAGAGATCATCAATCGGTTGTTCCATGTCCCACCAGTGAGCGTTCGATGTCACCGAAAAGAGCCGCCGTGAGGGTATTGAGCACCGCAAATCCGCGATCGGTTGCCGCAAGATGGTCACGCGTAAGCCGCGCATAACCGGTCGCGACGAAGCGTTCACGAAACAGCGGTGAAATCATCGTCCGCAGGTCGGTGCCGAAGAGATCCCCGAACTGCGTAAAAGAGACCCCCGTCGCCGTCCGCAGCGCAAGCATGACGAATTCCTTCATGAGCATCTCTCGACTCAGACGGCTGATGACCTTTCGCGGCCGTTCAATGAACGAAAGAACATTTTCCGGATACCGATAGCGCACCGCCGCGAGGGGTTCGAACCCGTGGGCGCCAGCACCGATGCCCACATAGCGTCCCCATGTCCAATAGAGTCGGTTATGAACGCTCGCAAACCCCGGGCGTGCCCAGTTGCTCACCTCGTATCGGGAAAAGCACTGTCTCCGCAGAAAAGAGTGAATAGCCGCCTCCTCTTCTGCCGCCCGCTCTTCGTCGGCAACTGGCGGGGCACCGCGCCGTTTCGGACGCGTGTATGCATACGCCGAAAGATGATCGGGTACCGCGCAATCGAACAACCAGCGCATCTCCGCCACAAGGTCACGCCGCTGTTTACCAAAACCATAGATGATATCGTACGAAAGGTTACCGAACACCCGGCGCGCCCGCGGGATCACGCGTGCCATGAGCCGACACGAGGCCCGACGCCCCATTGCCGCAAGCACGGCGTCGTCGGCCGCCTGAACCCCGACGGAGAGCCGGTTTACCCCGCAGCACACCAGTGTTTCGAGAAAAGACTCGGTTAGGTCGGCCGGATTCGCCTCCACGGTAAATTCCGCCGGCGTGACACCGTATTCGCGCAGCAGCGCCCCGAGCCTCTCGAAGAACCGGCGCGGCATCGTCGAAGGAGACCCGCCGCCGAGATACACCGAGACGACCAATGCCCGATCAACCGCCTCCAGTTCCCGCCGGAGCAGCGACAACAAGCGGTCACCGTAAGCCACCTTCACCACCGAATCGCGCGGAACCGTCGAAAAAAAGTCACAGTAGGAACAGCGCGAAACACAAAAAGGAATATGGAGATAGATGCCGGTTGCGTTTTTCACAACACCTCGGGCTGCTCGTTTTTTCTCATCGCTCTATAATATCGTCTTGCGCTAGCAGGGCAACAAAACAACCGTGATAAAACCGGATGGCATCGAAATGACGAGACGAACCGCTATTCGTTGACTTCCTCCGCAACGACTTTAGAATGATTTCGACCGATGTTCGAGGAGATGGGTGGAACGCTTCGCCCCGGTTATTCTCTTTATTGGCGTGCTTCTGTTCGGATTTTTTCTCCTCTACCCCGCGTTCTCGTCCGAATACCGCCGCTTTCCGCTGACCATCACTTGGAATAGCCTCTCTCAAGAAGCACATCCGCTCGATGTCACCGTCGTCATGGTGCCCGGATACGATCATTCTGCCATTCTTCCCGAGGTCTTTGGCGAAACGACATGGCGCGAGGTCGAACATCTGTTTCGCACGAAAGCAGATATCGCTCTCTTCGCTCCGGGAGACATCATCGCCGTTACCAAGGAGGGCGAGGCGCTCCGGCGGGTGAGTCTCCACCACTACACCTCGCGCTCGTCGGGTATTGAGACGGCGCTCCGGAACACCGAGAAGGGCTGGCGCCTCTCGAGACGCCCCCTTTTCCTGAAAGAGCAGACGATGATCAAGACATTCTCGGTGCGCGACGAGTTTTCCCGCGATTTCCCGGAGTTCTACGAAACGATTCGCACCGCGATGCAGTGGGATTGGGGCCTGTTGCACCATCTCCGCCCCGGCGATACGATTTCCTTCATGATCCGCGGGCTTTTTGACCAGAAAATAATGGTGGATCTCACCGATCTGATCGGCTTTTCGGTAAAAAGCGCCCGCTATGGGCAATTCACCCTTCTCAAGCCGCCGGGATGCCGTTCCTGCGAGTTCTATGTCACTTCGAGTGATTACTTCATGTCGCCCCCCGGGTTTTTCCGCGCCCCAATCAATGCGGGCCGCATCACCTCGCGATTCGGCGTCCGCGAAGACCCTTTCAACGAAGGGGCACGCATGCACGAAGGGATAGACATCAAGGCCGAACGAGGTATCCTCGTCCATGCTGCGCGTGACGGCATTGTCGTTGAAACAGGACGACGATGCGGCTATGGCACCACCATAGTCGTCCGTCACGAAAACGGTATCAAGACGCT